>JAENZU010000099.1 GCA_016841125.1 Melioribacter sp.
GCATTTGAATCTAATTCAAATCCGCCGTATGAAAGATACCTTCCTACACCGGAGCCAATTTTAAAGTAGTCGGGATAACGTGATGCAACCATCAAAACATCAGGGATATAAACATTATCAATGAAGTCTCTTATCTTCTCAAGTCTCCAGCGGAAATCTGCAATCTTATCTACAGTAGGTCTTTCAGTTACACCCCCCGGCACCATTGCCATATTGTGGGGCATCTTACCTCCGAATATTCCGAGCAGCTCGTGACAGACAGTTCTCATTTTAAGTGCTTGAACATAATGCTGAACGGCGGCAACGTTCTCAGCTTTGGTTAATCTGTAATCCCCTTCGTACCGAGGGAAGAAAGGAGCGAGTGCGCCTCTTTCGATAAAAGATTTAACCTGCCTGAGCGCGGGGTCACTGCCGGCATAATCGGCAACTGCTGCAACATCAACATAATCTAAAGCAGTTAAATGATAAAAGTGAAGTATATGCGACTGCAGATAATTACTTCCAAATATTAGGTTGCGCATTATGCGACCGTTGTCGGGAATTTTACCTGCAATCCCTAGAGCTGAATCTAAATTAAGAGTTGATGCTGTTGAATGTGCAGTCGGGCAAACACCGCAGATCCTCTGAGTTATTCTCTGAGCATCCAATGGATTTCTTCCCTGCAGAATGGTTTCGATTCCGCGCCACAAAGTTCCTGCGCTTCTAGCTTCCTTAACCACTCCGTTTTCAACAACAGCTTCAATCTTTAAATGTCCTTCAACCCGGTTCAAAGGGTCAATTACAATTTTGGCCATTTATCCTCCGATAAAATAATTGTTTCTAATAATTTCTATAACGTGTCTGAAATATCTTGCTCTACATTTTCGATCTTTAATTTGCCGCTAATACTTATTTCATCACCAAGGTGGTATTGTTTCATCGGGTCGATCACTAATTCCATAATGCCGGCATTAAACTTAAGCGTAGCTATACTATTCTTTTCATTTTCGAAAATTTCAATGATTTCGCAATTGAGGTTGATCTTCGGTAAGGTTGTTGTTGATATTTGGGATGTGGTTTTCATCTTCGACATACATTTAATTATGCAAGTTGTATGCCGAATTTAAAAGTTAGAAAATAGGATAATAATGTAATTTGAGATGGGTTTAGTTACGGAATCTCGCAAATCGGTTTGCGGAATTCCGTGAATTACGGACTATTAAAAATATTCCCGCAGTCTATATCATATTTTTTCATTTTATCCCTGAAAGTAGATAACCTCATTTTAAGAGCTTTAGCCGCCCTGGATTGATTACATTCAGTCTTTTGTAATGCCTCTTTAATTAGATTTATTTCCAGACACGAGACAACATGATCGAAGCTCATATCATTATCGACAAAACATCTGTCGCATGCTTTAACTATTAATTCGAGGGGATCTTCATTTCTGATTTCCAACGGCAAGTCGCATGGATGAATTTCTTCATCTGCAAATAGAGTTAAGCGGTGTATAACATTTTTCAACTCTCTCACATTCCCCGGCCAGGAATACATTTTAAGCGCCCTTAGTGCTGAATCAGAAATTTTAAATTCTTTGCCATTCGAATACATTTTAATAAAATGACTGGAAAGAGGAGTGATATCTTCCCTTCGATCACGCAGAGGCGGGATATAAATCGGTACAACATTTATTCTGTAGAATAGATCATTTCTGAAACTTCCTTTTTCAATTAATATTTTCAGATCTATTTTTGAAGCAGTGATCAAACGGACATCAATGGGAATCGGTTTGGTGCCTCCTATCCTCAGTATTTCATGTTCTTCAAGAACTCGTAAAAGTTTAGTTTGAATCGGAAGAGGCACGTCATCAATATCATCTAAAAATATACTGCCGGTATTGGCAATTTCAAACAATCCTTTTTTCTCAGCGTGTGCACTTGTATAAGATCCCTTTTCGTGACCAAATAATTCACTTTCCAATAAGTTCAGAGGAAGCGCGGACAAACTTATTTTTACAAAAGGTTTTTCAGCGCGGGAGCTATTGCGATGGACATACTCTGCAAAGATCTCTTTACCTACACCGGTTTCACCAACAAGCATAATTGAACTATCGGTATCTACTACCTTATCAATTTTTTCAATTATTTTTTTTATCTGATCATTATCAGATACAATGGTTACCGGACTTTTAGTTCTCATACTTTATCACACCTTGAATGAATTAATTGTTTTTCGCTCCTTCACTGATCCACACTTTAATGGTTTTTATTTCATCATCACTCAATTTATCATAACCAAAATTCTCAGGCGGCATTCTGATCATCGGGTTTTCAGAATGAGTAACCAGATATAGTCTGCTCTGCATCGGGTCTCCTGATATTACCAGCGGTTGAGTTCTATTTAAATATCGTGAATTCATCAGTGCTTCATAATCTTCAAAATTTAAATTTCCCATTTTTGCTTCGCTATTATGGCACTCCAGACAGTTTTCATCTATTATGGGCTTAACATCATTGGCGAAACTAACCTCTTTTATTTCACCACCACAGCCTGCAAAAAAGTACAATGCAAAAATTGATATAAAAATTAACTTCATAATTATCCCAAATTATTAACAGATCCTCGGTAATTGCTCTCCCAATGGAAGATCAACAATTTGTTCTACTCCTAACAAAGTTTTTTTAACAACAACACCTGGATGATCAGCAACCACTTCCCCGATAATCTCGGCGTCCTTTCCCAATGGATTTTTTCTCATCTCACTTAATAGTTTATCTGAATCTTCTGAACTTACAACAGCAACAAGTTTCCCTTCATTTGCAACAAAGAGAGGATCAATTCCTAGAATTTCGCAAGCGCCTCTTACACTATCCTTTATTGGGATTTTATCAGAGTAAAGTTTTATTCCCATTTTAGATTGCTTTGCAAACTCATTTAATGTAGCTGCAACTCCGCCTCGTGTAGGATCCCGCATTGCATGAATGTTGGCGGAAACGTCCGTCATCAGTTTAACCAATCCGTTCAATGCTGCCGTATCACTTTCTATTTTAGATACAAATGAAAGTCCCTCACGTGATGTCATAATCGCCATTCCGTGATCGGCAATTGTGCCGGAGACAATAATCCTATCCCCCGGCTGTAAATTGGAAGAGCTTATTTGACTCTTATTTTTTAATGTACCAATGCCGGCAGTATTAATAAATATTTTATCACATGATCCTTTATCAACTACTTTTGTATCGCCGGTTACAATCGCTACATTAGCATTATCAGCGGCAGTTTTGATAGATTTTACAATTTCATAAAACTCAAGTAAAGATAATCCTTCTTCCAAAATGAATGAAACGCTGATATACTTAGGGATTGCCCCATTCATACAAATATCATTCACCGTACCATTTACAGCCAGTTCACCGATATTACCGCCGGGGAAGAAAATAGGGTCTACCACAAAAGAATCGGTTGTAAAAACAATATTATTGCTGTCAACACTCAGGCTGGCTTGATCTTCCATCTTGATCAAAATATCATTTTTAAATGTCTCGACTATCATTTTATCAATCAACTCCGCCATCATCCTTCCGCCGGAACCATGAGCAAGCTGAACCGTGTCATGTTCAGTTATAGGAAGCGGACATGAAAAACCTTGAGATAAATCTATTGGTTCAGAATTACGTTTATTTTCAGTCATATTTTTACTCGGTTCTATTTTTCGAACTCACCCTATATCCCTCTCCTAGAAAGAGAAGGACCTACAGACTCCCCTTCTCTCCGTAAAAGAAGGAGCCGGGGGATGAGTTCAATATTTTACTTTATAATTTTTAACTCGCGCATCTAATTGGTTTTACACTCCCACTTTATGATAGCGTTGATATTTATGGTATGCCGCACAGGCACCTTCGCTCGAAACCATCGTTGCTCCTAGCGGATGTACAGGAGTGCATTCGTTTCCAAATGCTGGGCACTCATTTGGTTTTTTCAACCCTTGCAATATTTCACCGCTGATGCAAATGCTTGATTCATCGGTTTTGATGCTGCCAACATTAAATTTCTGAGCTGCATCAAAAGTTTTATATTTTTCTCTAATCTTCATTCCGCTCATTGGTATCTCTCCGATACCCCGCCAATTCTTATCGATCACTTCATAAACTTCCGAAATACTTTTCTGTGCGTGAATATTTCCTTCGCGTGTAATTGATCTTTTGTACTGATTGACTACATGGTAATTTTCCTCTTCAAGCTGCTTTATTACCAGGTAAATTCCCTCAAGCATATCAACCGGTTCAAAACCTGTCGGGACAATCGGCACTTTATATTTTTCTGCTATCGGTTCATATTCCCAATAACCCATCACAGTGCACACATGCCCCGCTGCCAGAAATCCGTCAATCCGGTTTGAAGGAGATGATAATATGGCTTCCATCGCAGGCGGAACCATCACGTGACTGACAAGTTCGCTGAAATTTTTCAGTCCCTCTTTTTGAGCATGCAGAACAGCCATAGCATTCCCGGGTGCAGTAGTTTCAAATCCGATGGCAAAAAACACAACCTCTTTTGCCGGATTTTCTTTGGCAATTTTTACTGCTTCCAACGGTGAATAAACTATTCTAACATCACCTCCTTGCGATTTAACTTTTAATAAATCAGAAGTAGAACCGGGAACACGAAGCATATCACCAAACGAAGTAAAAATAACATTCGGCATTTTCGCAATTTCAATTGCCTGATCGAGCACATCCAAAGGTGTTACACAAACCGGGCATCCGGGACCATGCACCAATTCAATTTGTTTTGGCAGAAGTTGGTCAATGCCGTGCTGAACAATTGTGTGAGTTTGTCCACCGCACAACTCCATTATCACCCAATGTCGAGTGGTAATTTTGTCGATCTCACCGATAAGGTATTTGGCGATTTTGGAATCCCTGAATTCGTCAATATATTTCATTAAGTATTCCCGCTTTCGCTTAAAGGACTATCAAGAATATCTTTACCGTCTTTTGCTGCTTCTTCCGCCATTTGCCGAAAATATTCCAGAGTTTCTTTTGCGCTATCTTCGTCCAAAACCGAAATCGCAAAGCCGGCATGTACAATTACATATTGCCCAACTTCAACATCGCCGCAATATGAAAGACATGTTGTACTCACGCTGCCTGAGTAATCGACCTTCCCCATCAGCAGTCCGTCTTCTTCAGTTATTTCAATTACTTTACCGGGCATCCCTAAGCACATTGCATTTCTCCTTTTGATTTATAAACCGGCGAACTTAAATTTTCGTCCAATAATTTTGATGCAATAGCAATTTGACCGAATGATATCCCGCCATCATTTGTCGGGATCCGTGAATGAGAAAATACTTCGAATCCTGCTACACTCAATTTGTTTTCTAAAAGTGTGAGTAATATTTCATTTTGAAAAGAACCGCCGCTCAATACTACTTTTGTAATGCCGTTGTAATTCGCGGCTTCACTTACTGCGCTTACTAAAATCTCAGCAAACGTAGAGTGAAATCTTTCAGCGATTTCCTGAAACGATCTTTTTAATTTCACATCCTTGCAAATTGATCTTAAAAATTTCTTGAGCGAAATCACACCTTTTTCAATATCGATTTTATCATGATCATAAAGTTCACCGTTAATCTTTTCGACTGCCTGCGTAAGATGAATTGCAGCTTCGGCTTCGTACCGTATTTTATGAGGTCCTCCTGCCATTGCCGAAACCGCATCAAACAATCTGCCGGTACTGCTCGTGAGTGGTGAATTAATATTTTTTTTGATCATCTCAATTACACTTTTTACAGGGTATTCTTCGAAACTTCTGAGATACGGCAAGTCTTCATCGAAGGCATAATTTAGATAACTGACTGCAATTCGCCATGGCTCCTTCGCCGCAACATCACCGCCGGGTAAAGGTATTTGCTCCAAATGAGCAAACCTTTCAAATCCGGTATAATCGCCAATTAAAATTTCACCGCCCCAAATCGTGTTATTGTATCCCAATCCCGTTCCGTCTAAAATAACACCGATTACTTTTTCATTAATTTTATTTTCCAGCATGCAAGAAGCCATATGCGCATGATGATGCTGAACAATAAATCTCTTTAATCCGTTTGATTCCACAGCCCATTTAGTTGAAAGGTAATCGGGGTGAAGATCGCAAGCGTAGTAATCAGCTTTCACATTCATAATTTTCTGGAGATGTGAGATCGTCTCTTTAAAATATTCATATGCGAGAAGATTAGTCAGATCACCGATGTGCTGGCTAATAAATACATTTTCATTTTTTGAAATCGCAATAGTATTCTTCAACTCAGCACCCAATGCTAAAATTGAGGGACCTGCTTTTAATAGTGAAAAAGTTTTCGGTACATATCCCCTGCTTCTTCTAATAATTCGTTCTTTTTCATTTATCACAAAAGCCACACTATCGTCTGCTCTTATCAATATTTCCCGGTTGTGCATCAGGAATGCATCGGCTATTCCTGACAATCTTGATCTTGCATCATCTTCATCTATTGCTATTGGTTCTTCACTGAGATTGGCACTCGTCATCACCAATACGGGTATGTCTGAGCTTGCTGCTTTTAATTTTTCCAAGAGCACAATATGCAGAGGAGTATAAGGAAGAATCACACCAATTCTTTGGTTGCCCGGAGCCACCAATTCGGAGATAATACTTTTCTTCTTTTTGAGCAGAACAATCGGCTTTTCGTATGAGGTTATCAGGTTTCCTTCGGTATCATTTAGCTCTGCAAATTTTTCGATCGTTGAAATTGAATCTGCCATTACTGCAAGGGGTTTGGCTTCCCGGTTTTTTCTATCCCGTAGTCGTTTAACTGCATCTGTATTTAGTGCATCAACTGCAAGATGGTAACCTCCCAATCCTTTTATTGCAACAATCTTCCCCTCTTTCAATAATTGGATTGTTTTTTCAATAGCCTCAATCTGTTCAAACTTTTTTACATCATCTATTTCCAGCCAAACTTGAGGTCCGCAATCCAGGCATGCATTCGGCTGGGCATGAAATCTTCTATCAAGCGGATCATTATATTCACTCTTGCATCTTCCGCACATTTCAAATGATTCCATAGTTGTATATTTACGGTCGTAGGGGATATACTTAATTATTGTAAAACGGGGTCCGCAGTTAGTGCAGTTTATGAAAGGGTATAAATATCTTCTGTCATTTGGATCGAGCAATTCATTTCTGCAATCCTCACAAATAGACATATCGGGTGAGATAAATGTTTTATTTCCGGTTTGGCTGGTTGAATGTTTAATTTCAAAATTAATCGAATCCTCAATAGGGATTGAAGACTTGTGTATTTCTTTGATATCGGAAAGGGGTGGATTTGCACTTTCTAACTTGATACAAAATTTTTCAACATTGGAATCAAATCCCTCAATTTCAATTAAAACTCCTTCATTATTATTAAGCACAAACCCGCACAGGTTTAATTCCTTTGCAAGTTTATATACGAAAGGTCTAAATCCAACCCCCTGGACTATACCTTTAACTTCTATCCGTTTTCTAATTTTTGAAGAAGTTCCGATGTTCAAATTGAGACCTGTAAATTATTTAATTTTTATTCTCCTTTAACCAATTAAACCATAGCTCCATACCTTCCCCTTTGGCAGCGGAAAGTTCAATAAATTCCAAATGATGGTTAATCTTCAATCCGTTTTCTTTTACCTTTTCAACACTGAATTCGACATAAGGCAGCAGATCAATTTTATTTATAATGCAGATATCCGACGAGGCAAACATGTTCGGATATTTTAAAGGTTTATCATCACCTTCGGTAACACTGATTATTACAACACGTTTAGCTTCCCCCAAATCAAAGAGTGATGGACAAACAAGATTGCCTACATTTTCAATCATCAAAATTGAATTATCTTTTATCTCTAATTTTTTCACGGCTTTGTTTATCATATCTGAATCTAAATGACAGCCGTTGCCTGTATTCACTTGAATAACCGGGATGTTCAATGCGTCAATTCTATCTGCATCGTTCATCGTCTGCTGGTCCCCTTCGATGACGGTGAAATTAATTTCATCTTTGAGTGCTGCTAAAGTTTTTTCCAAAAGAGTTGTTTTGCCGGAACCGGGTGAAGAAACTAAGTTAATTGCGAATATATTTTTCGCTTCAAAAAAACCGCGGTTTCTTTCCGCCAGCAAATTATTATTTTGGAGGATATCCGTCTCAACCGATATTGTCTTCGAATGTGAATGCTCATGTGAATGAGAATGCTCATGATCGTGGTGATGATGGTCATGACTGTGATGTTCGTGACTGTGCGCATGATCGTGTTCGTGATGTTCACGCGGTGATGCAATTTTAACTGCATCATCCGGTTGAGTACAACCGCAGGTATCACACATAAATCCTCCTTTGTTTAATCCACATTGATAGCCTTTACTCTTAATTCCTGACCTTGCAAAATTGATACTGAATTGCTCGAACAATTGCCGCAGCCGGCATACATGCTTGCCATTTCAAAATCATTTCCGCATTCGTTGCAAAGCCCCTTTCCTTGAATTATATCAATCGTTAATTGTGTATCTCTTAACTTGGAATTCTGCATAAGTGTTTCCAGCGCGAATTCCAAAGCATCAATCTCCACCCCGGAAAACGTGCCTATTTCCAATTCAATTGAGTTTACAATTGAAGCGTTGTTTTGAGATGCAGTATTATCTACAATACTTAATATATTTTGTGCAATAGAAAGTTCGTGCATTAATTTCGTAATTCAATAATGGAATATTTTTAGAATCAGTTTTGCTTTTTTCAGCAATAATGAATAATAATAGTGATTTTTTAATAATAAGTAAATATTTATTTACGGTATAAAAGAATTATTTAATCTTTTATTTTGAACAAAAATCTGATAATACTTGCCACTAACAACAGTATATTGCAGCCAATAAAATTTGAGTGGAATAAAAATAAAACCCCTCATGAAATTTCACGAGGGGCTTATTCAGTTCTAAACATGTAAGTTTAGAACTCACCACACTTCACATCACCCAATATTTATTACAAAAACTTTTTAATCATAACCGTCCATCAATCTTACAATTACCACCATTCCGCTGCAGATGATAAACCATTTTATATAGGATGTATCATTTATCAGCGCCAACCCGATTAAAATAATCCAGGGAATTATTCTGTGAATCAAAAACTTTTTCAGAGTATCGGGATCAAAAACTCTCTCACCAATTTTTACAAGTTGCTGCTTCATACACTCGTCTTAGTTCTCCCCCCGCTAAAAATTAATTTTTCATATTCTTGCGGTACCACC
>JAENZU010000100.1 GCA_016841125.1 Melioribacter sp.
AGAGACGTGCCGGGTTTCCCAAAAAAGGGAATAGTATTTAAAGATATTACCACATTATTAAAGGATAAAGACGGATTTGCGAATACTTTATCGAAACTTTACGATTTGAGCAAAGATAAAGGGATAACCAAAGTAATTGGCATCGAATCACGCGGATTTATTTTTGGGGGAGCACTGGCTTCAAAACTAGATGCCGGATTTGTCCCGATCAGAAAACCAGGTAAACTTCCTTCAAAGGTGATCACGGAATCATATGAATTGGAATACGGAACCGATACAATTGAAATTCACGAAGATGCAATTAAACCAGGCGATAAAGTTTTAATGCACGATGATCTCCTTGCAACCGGTGGAACGATGGAAGCTGCATGCAGCTTAGTTGAAAAACTGGGTGGAGAAATTGTGCAGATATCATTTCTGATTGACCTGACTTTCTTAAATGGGAAAGAAAAACTTGGCAAATATGAGGTTCATTCGTTGATCGAATATGATGCTGAGTAGAATAATGGCACACTGATTTGACAGATTTAACTGATTTTCGCAAATTTTTATGTAGAGACTTGATTAATCAAGTCTCTACAAATTAAACGCTAAAACCCTTTGCAGCAATAATAACTACAAACTCACCTTTGGTTATCTTATCATCAAAAGCGGAAAGTAATTCTGGCGGAGTTCCTCTCCAAACTTCTTCATATTTTTTAGTTAATTCACGGCAAACTACAACAAAACGATCCGGCATATATTCATTCAATTCATTCAATAACTTTTCAATTCTATATGTTGATTCGTATAAAATTATTGTGCGTTCTTCCACCGCTAACTCTTTTAATTTTTTCTGCCTTCCTTTTTTCTGGGGAACAAAACCTTCAAAAATGAAAGAATCTGTTGGAACTCCGGCAATACTTAATGCCAAAATTGCTGCATTTGGTCCGGGAATTCCAATTACCTCAATACCAACTTGATGACATTTATTTACTAATCTGGTTCCGGGGTCTGAAATGCATGGAGTCCCTGCATCTGAAACTAATGCGGCGGATTCACCTTTAAAAATATTTTGAAGAACAATTTCGATTTTCTTCTCTTCGGATTGAGCATTAAATGAGTAGAGTTTTTTACTAATTCCCATTTCTTTGAGTAATACCGAAGTAACTCTTGTATCCTCGCACAAAATGAAGTCAACTGATTCAAGAATTTCGACCGATCTTTTGGTGATGTCCTGCAGATTTCCGATTGGTGTTGCAACAACGTAAAGTTTTCCCTGTTGATTCGATTTGTCCAAACCATTACTCCATGACCAATTAAAATTATTCAATTAAAATATGAAAATTTGATGATCAATGATATTGGTGTTCGAAAATTCACGCAATAGATATCAAAGATTCCCGCAAGGATTAAGATTCCCGCAATTTTAGATCTAAATTTGCTCCCTTAAATTGCGGGAATCTAAAGTTCTCAAAATGCGAAATCTTAAATTTTCAGCTAAAAATAGTTACTTATCTAAATATAATTTGCATTTAATTTTGCTATATGTTACACTTGATGTAACAATTAAAGTTTACTATGTCAGCTTCTACAAAATTATCTACTGCAGTCAAAGCTCTCAGTTATTTATCAGAATCTTTTCCGGCTCCCAAAAGCAGCATTGAAATATCAGATAAAATCGGAGTAAATGCATCAAAAATCAGAAAGATTTTATCTATGCTGGTTAAAGAAAAAATAGTTGTATCTACACAAGGGGTTTCGGGCGGATTTTTATTACACAAGAATCCGAAAACTCTCCATTTACAGGAAATTTACTGTGCCGTTGAAACAAGAAAAGCTTTTCATTTGGATGTAACAAAATTGATTCAATCACCGGATAATAAAAGCGCAAAATACAACAACTATTTTCTTGATCTATTTGCGGAGGTTCAAGTGGAGATCGAAGAAAAAATGAGAGGAATTACACTTCAATCGATAATTGATAAAATTGATAATCAATCGTTTAGCGATTCAAATAATAAGTAAATCAAAAAATCAAAGAGAGGATTTTTATGGAATTTTTAAAAACCCTAGGAATTAAAGAAAAGAACTTCGGCGCATCTACAGGCTTAAAGTGGTTCGAAACTACAGATCAAGGTGAACTAAAGATTTATTCACCTGCAGACGGAAAATTTATTGCTTCTGTTTATCAATGCTCAGAAGCCGATTACGATGCAGTTGTTAAACAATCACATGAAGCATTTTTACAATGGAGAAAAATTCCGGCTCCCAAAAGAGGAGAAATTGTAAGGTTAGTTGGTGAAGAATTAAGAAAGTACAAAGAGCCCTTGGGCAGATTGGTTTCTTACGAAATGGGAAAATCAATCCAGGAAGGATGGGGTGAAGTTCAAGAAATGATAGATATTTGTGACTTTGCAGTTGGTCAATCGCGCCAGCTTTACGGATTTACTATGCATTCAGAACGCCCGAATCATAGGATGTACGATCAATATCATCCGCTTGGAGTAGTTGGAACAATCTCCGCATTCAACTTTCCGGTTGCCGTTTGGTCTTGGAATGCAATGATTGCAACGGTTTGCGGTGATACAAATTTATGGAAACCTTCTTCAAAGGTACCTTTAACTGCAATCGCAGTTCAGAATATTTTAGCAGAAGTAATTAAACAGAATAATTTGCCGGAAGGATTATTTTCCTTAGTAGTTGGGCGAGGTTCTTCAATTGGCGAAAAATTATTGAATGATAAAAGGGTTCCCCTCATTTCAATTACCGGCTCTACAGCAGTTGGAAGACATGCTGCAAAAGTAATAGCAGGCAGATTCGGCAAATATATTTTGGAATTAGGCGGCAACAACGCAATAATTATGACTCCGGATACCGATCTTAAAATGGCAATACCTGCAATAGTTTTCGGTGCTGTCGGTACAGCCGGACAAAGATGCACAACCACACGCCGTTTAATCATTCACGAAGATATTTATGATAAAGTTAAAGATTCGGTTGTAAAAGCTTACGGCAGTTTGAAGTTCGGAACTCCGATGGATGAAAAAAATCATGTTGGTCCGCTCATCGATAAAGCTGCAGTTGAATTATTCAAAGATGCTCTTAAAAAAGTTAAAACCGAAGGCGGTAATGTTATATACGGCGGTGAAGTTATGGAAGGCGAAGGATTCGAATCCGGCTGTTATGTTCGCCCTGCTATAGTTGAAGCCGAAAATCAATACGAAATAGTTCAGGAGGAAACTTTCGCACCTATTCTCTATTTGATAAAATATAAAAATAGTGTTGATGAAGCTATCAAAATTCATAACGATGTTGTGCAGGGATTGTCCTCTGCAATATTCACAACCGACATGAGAGAAGCTGAACAATTCTTGTCGCATTGGGGATCAGACTGCGGAATTGCAAATGTCAATATTGGAACTTCAGGTGCAGAGATCGGCGGAGCTTTCGGCGGTGAAAAAGAAACCGGCGGCGGCCGCGAATCCGGCTCCGATGCATGGAAAGCTTATATGAGACGACAAACAAATACAATAAATTACGGTACTGAGCTTCCATTAGCTCAAGGTATTAAATTCGATATATAGAATAATTTTAGGGCCGGATTCACTTCCGGCCCATCCGTTATTCAACATTATTCAGCGGAGCGTTTATGAAAAAATTAATTGGAATCAGAAGAGAAGATAAAAACATTTGGGAAAGAAGAGTTCCAATTGTGCCCAGGCACGTAAAAGATTTAAAGGAAAAGTACGGCATTGAAACAATCGTTCAGCCCTTTGAAAGAAGAGCTTTTTCCCACGAAGCATTTATAGAAGCCGGTGCGGTAGTAAAAGAAGATTTAAGCGAGTGCCCCGTAATAGCTGCAGTTAAAGAAATTCCTATTGAACTATTAATGGAAAATAAGATATACCTTTTCTTTTCCCACACTATAAAAGCGCAGGCATATAATATGCCGCTGCTTAAAAAATTAATGGACTTGAAATGTACGTTAATTGATTATGAGTGTATTGCGGATGAAAAAGGGAGACGTTTAGTCTTTTTTGGAAGGTTTGCCGGTTTAGCCGGTATGATTGACACTCTGCACGGAATGGGAAAAAGATACAAAGCGCTTGGTTTCGATACTCCTTTGTTGAAAATTAAATCGGCTTTTGAATATGCTGATTCGAATGAAGCAAAGGAACAAATTGCTGAGATTGGAAAAGAAATTGAAGCGAATGGACTTCCGGCAGAAATAATGCCGATTACCGTAGGTTTTACAGGTTACGGAAATGTATCTAAGGGAGCGCAGGAAGTATTTGATTTTTTACCGCACGTTGAACTTAAAGCCGATGAATTGGAAAAGATCGACCATTCAAATTTGAAACTGTTTCATAAAGTTGTTTTTTATGAAAAAGATATGGTTGAAAGAAGTGATGATCCCGAAAAATTTGAATTGCAGGAATATTTCGACAAACCGGAACTTTACCATTCAAAATTTGAGCAATATCTCAAATATGTTGATGTAATCATTAATGCAATTTATTGGGATGAACGTTATCCGAGATTGGTCAGAGAGCAATACTTAAAAAATCATATAGATGAAATTAGACTGAAAATTGTTGGAGATATCACTTGCGATATTGATGGATCGATTGAGTTTACTACTAAATCCACACCTTCAGATAATCCCGCTTATATATATAATCCTATGACGGGAGAAATTGCGGACGGTTATGAAGGGGAAGGTATTCTCGATATAGCGGTCGATAATCTTCCCGCGGAATTACCTGTAAATTCATCTATACAATTTAGTAATTCGCTATACGGTTTTATACCCGGAATTGTTAATGCAGATATGTCTCAGTCATTTGAAGATGTAGATTTCCCGCCAGAGATTAAACGAGCAGTAATTGTTTACAAAGGTGAGTTAACACCCGATTATAAGCATTTAGAAGAATATTTACCTTAATTAATATTTTTCACTTTAGTTAAAAAGTAGGAGAGATTATGGAAAAGGTCCTAGTTCTTGGAGCAGGATTGGTAACCAAACCGCTTGTAAGGTATTTGTTGGACCAACCTGATTTTCATGTTACCGTCGCGAGCAGAACAGTCAGCAAAGCAGAAAAATTAATCGGTGGTCACCCGAAGGGAACATCGGCAGCATTGAATGTAAAAGACAAAGCGAAATTGGAAGAGTTTATCAAAGAAAATGATTTATCGATTAGTTTACTTCCTTACACCTATCATGTTACTGTTGCCGAGTTTTGTTTGAAACACAATAAGCATCTTGTTACTACATCTTATGTTAGCCCCGCAATGAAAGCCCTTGATGCCGAAGCAAAAAAGAAAGGTCTGCTATTCTTGAACGAAATAGGTTTAGATCCTGGTATCGATCACATGTCTGCTATGAAAATAATTCACGAAGTTGAGAAGAAAGGCGGAAAGATCAAATCATTTGAATCGATTTGCGGCGGTTTGCCTGCACCCGAAGCAAACGATAATCCTTTCGGCTACAAATTTTCCTGGAGTCCCCGCGGCGTTGTAATGGCAGGCAGAAACAATGCTCATTATCTTAAAAATGAAAATGATGTTGTGATCGAAGGTAAAGATTTATTCAAAAATAATTGGAAAAAAGAAGTTGAAGGTTTAGGAGAGTTAGAAGTTTATCCCAACAGAGATTCGATGATCTATCAATCACTTTATGGATTAGATGATGCCGAAACAATTTTTAGGGGTACATTCAGAAATCCCGGCTGGTGCAATACAATTCTTAAAATTTCTCAATTAGGATTTTTGGATGATACGGAAAGACCCGAACTTGAAGGAAAGACTTTAGCTGAAGTAACAGCCAAATTGATCGGTGCCGAAAATATTAATGATATTAAAAAGAAAACCGCAGAGAAAGCAGGTTTGGACGTTGACTCCGATGAAATAAGCAGATTCGAATGGCTGGGATTGTTCAGCAATATTGTTGTTCCCGCGGATCCTCCGTCATTCCTTGATATTCTCGCTAACAGAATGCTTGAGATGATGCCCTATAAACCGGGCGAAAGAGATATGATTGTTCTTCAGCACGATTTTATTGCCGAATATCCCGATAATAAAAAAGAACACATTGTGGCTCTATTGGTTGATTACGGAATTCCTAACGGCGATTCTTCGATGGCGAGAACCGTAAGTCTTCCCGCCGCAATTGCTACCAAATTGATTTTGGAAGGTAAGATCAATTTGATTGGTGTGCAGATTCCGAATATGCCGGAGATTTATGAACCCGTGTTGGAAGAACTTGAGAATATGAATATTAAATTCGAAGAGACTTACACAAAAATATAATTTTTTCATTTTAACATTTTTGAAAAACCCGCGATCAGACTCGTGGGTTTTTCTTTAAAAACTGATATATTGCAAATAATTTTATCACCGAAATAATTATATGCCAAATATTTTTGCAGGTATAGATTGAAGCTAAAATCAGAATTAAAAAAGCTGTTTGAAATAATTAAACAGCTCGACCGAAAAGTTTTAATTGTTTTTTTGAGTGTCGGGGTATTGCAGACTATTTCCTGGTATTACACTTCCCGCCGCTTTTTCCGCAACAATCTTTATTTCACGGTCTTCAAAGATAATCCCGATGTTGCATTAATTGAGTACCTCTTCTGGTTTATCGGGGACTTTTTAACATTTTTTGTCATACCGTTTTTCATTATTAAATTTTTACTAAAAGAAAGAATAATTGACTACGGAGTTAAGCTAGGGGATTATCGGGCAGGATTAAAAATTAGTCTCATTTTTCTTGCCGTTATGCTGCCTATAGTCTGGTTAGTATCATCCACACCCGAATTTGCTTCGAAGTATCCTCATCTTCCTGCCGCCAGAGATAATGTAAATATTTTTCTGATTTATGAAGCAGGTATGCTGGTTTACATGTTCGGCTGGGAATTTATCTGGCGCGGTTTTACTCTTTTCGGTTTGGAAGAAAAATTTGGCTATTATGCAATATTAATTCAAATGGTGCCTTTTGTGATTCTGCATAACGGCAAACCGCCGATCGAAACTTTCGGAGCTATTTTAGGAGGCATCGCACTAGGAATTCTTGCATTCAGGACGAGATCATTTCTTTACTGTGTTCTGGTTCATTTCGGAGTGATGTTCAGTATCGACACCATCTCAACTCTGCGTTATCAATCTGCCGATTATGGGCTCGGCTTCGATTCGCTTCTGAACATTTTATCTCAATTATTTTGATAGTTATTTGTAAATTTAGTAGAGAAAAATTAAGTATTTTTAGTCTGGAGAAATTATGAAGTTTAGTTTAAACATAGATCATGTTGCTTTCCTTAGAAACGCACGAGCAGAACTACAGCCCGATCCCATTGGTTATGCGCTTATGGCAGAGCAATATGGTGTTGACGGTATTGTAGTTCATTTAAGAGAAGACCGCCGGCATATTAATGAGCGAGACTTAAGGCTTCTCCGTGAATTGATCAACACAAAACTTGATTTGGAAATGGCTGCCGTTGACGAGATAATTGATATCGCCATTGATGTTCAGCCGGAATTGGCGACTCTCGTTCCCGAAAGAAGGGAAGAACTTACTACCGAAGGCGGTTTGAATGTGCTGGATAATATTGATCTCTTGAAGAATACAATCGACAGACTCCATTCCGCTAACATTGCGGTTTCTCTTTTCATTGAACCTGATCTCGACATTATAAATGCTTCTGCCGAACTTCAGACTGATTTTATCGAAATACATACCGGCGTTTATGCAAATGCCGTAAGCGAAGATGATATTTTTGACGAACTTGAAAGAGTTAGAATCGCGGCTAAACATGCTAAAAAATTAGGGCTCGGTGTTAACGCGGGTCACGGTTTAAATTATCAGAATATTAAAGAGTTTATTAATATTACCGATATTGATGAAGTCAGCATTGGTCAGTCTGTTATTGCACGGTCTGTTTTTGTAGGTGTCGAAAAAGCTGTAAAAGATATGATTCAGCTTATAAATCAGAAGTGAACCTATTCCGTTCAAAAATTAAAATAGAACCATTATGGTACAAATATCACAAGTTGAACTAATAGAGTACAAACAAGCGTGAAGAAGATAGCTTTAATCGGTGATATTATAGAATCAAAAAAATTGAAGAACAGGGCAGTTATTCAAAAAAAACTCGACTCCATTTTCAAGGACATAAATAAAAAAGATAAGTACCTGCAATCGGATTTTACGATCACACTCGGCGATGAATTTCAAGCGGTTTACTCAAGAGCAGATTCAATAATAATAAATTCGCTTAGAATCCTTGCCGATCTCTACCCGGTAAAAGTAAGATTTTCATTCGGTGTTGGAGAGATTACAACCGCAATGAAAAAGAAAGCAATTGGAATGGACGGTCCGGCATTTTATAATGCACGGGAAGGAATGGAATCGCTCAAAAAAGGGAATCACAATTTTTATTTAACGGATGGATTGGCTGACAGTTTCAGAATGGAAAGATATGTTCTGAATCTAATTTCGCACATGATGAAGGGTTGGAACGAAAACCGTTTTAGAACATTGCTGATGATGTTCGAAGAAAAGGGGAAAAAAGATATTGCCAAGAAATTGTCTATAAGTGAGCGGGCAATTTATAAAACGATTAATTCGGGAGCTCTGGAAGATGTTATTAGAGTGAGTAGAGAAATAACTCAATCGATAAACAGGAAATTGTAAATTTTATGCTCATATTTTTTTATCTGCTAAATATCATTTTAATCCCCAGATTATTTTTCTATATAAAAGATGAGCCATTAACTCTTACACGCCTGCTGATAAAATTACTGATAACCTTAATATTATTTAGTTTAATTAAGATTGAGTTGAGTTCGATCACATTATTTCTGCTAGTAGTAGGGGTATTCACGATATTTTATTATGTCGAAAAAAAATCGGTAAAAATAAATGTAGTTCGTTTTTTGGAATTGATATCGCTAATTATTTTAGTCAATATATTCACATCCGGTTTGTTTGGATCGGAATTCAGCGAACCTGTTTTGGATTTTATGAATGGAATTTCGCACGCGTTCTTATTTACAGAAAATGCTTCTGATTTTAATTGGGATGCAATATTAAAAATATCCGCAGGAATTCTTCTTGTATTAAATGAAGTAAACTTGGTGATACGAATAATATTTCAGGAATTCGATCTTCTCCCAAAATCAGAAGATGCGGAATCACACATCAAACTTGATGCAAAAGAGTATAACGCCGGTAGAATAATTGGAATGCTCGAAAGGCTGCTGCTATTTATTCTAATTCTGCTAAATCAATTTGGCG
>JAENZU010000101.1 GCA_016841125.1 Melioribacter sp.
GAAACCGCTTGTCCCGCCGACCCGATTTTCCATTTGTTCGGTCTGGTAAAGGTTATCATCGGTGCAGCTTCTGTCATTCCGAAACCCTCCAGCATTTCAAAGCCAAGCGCTTTGAAATCCTTCGCAACTTCTTCGTTAAGTTTAGCTCCTCCGCAAACCATATATTCAACTTTGCCGCCGAATTTTTCGTGAACTTGTTTAAATATTTTTTTTGAAAATCCTCTTGAATTAATTGTTTTTGCTAATTTGAATAAATTTTTCGCAGCAAAACTACCATTGATTTTTGTAACTATACCTTTACGGATTGCTTCGTATAAACGTGGAACGCCAATTATTATTGCAACTTCATTTTTCTGAAGAGTAGAAATAATATCTTCCGAAACCATTGAAAGGGAGAATGCTAGTTTAGCACCGACAGATAATGGGGCAATCATTGTTCCCATTAAGGGGAAAATATGATGGAGCGGCAACAAAACGAGTACATTGCGATCTTCTGTGTAAATTGGAATATCCCTGCAGACCGCATCTGCATTCGCGTAAAGATTATCAAACGAAAGCATTACTCCTTTTGGCGATCCGGTCGTTCCGGATGTATAAATAATAACCGCGGTTTGATCTTTATCCTGCTTATTTATCGGAGAGGCTTTAAAATTTTCAGCTGAGTAAACTAAATCATCAAAAATAATAATTTGATAATTGTAGGTAATATTCTCTAATGCCGTTTTGAGAATTTTATGAGATTCATTTGAGCAGAAAATAATTTCCGGTTTGCAGTCATTTAAAATATAACCGACCTCATCGGATGTAGCCATAAAATCAATTGGTACAACTGTAGCATCATTCCGCCAGCCGGAATAAAAAGCGTAGACCCATTCCGGTCTGTTTTCGGAAAAGATTGCAATTTTCTTTATCGATTCTTGGCGGCTATAAAGAGTTGTGAAATAGTCTATATGTTTAAGCATTTCATCATAGCTAATGTCCCTATCTTTCCACACTATTGCTGTTTTGGGTGAAGATTTAATTTCCAACTTTCTTCCAAATTATTTTATGAATTATCAATAATACAGAATATCACATTAAAAAAAAATATTTAATACGTCGCTGTAAAATATTAATCCCAGATTGTTCTTTAGGGAAATTTATCAATACCGTAATAGTAACATAAATTGTTAAATGATAAGAATTTAATTTGTGTTAATTTTTCAAATAATTTGTCCTTCGCATAATTCATATCCTTTTAAGATAAATGCTAAGAGAAAAATTTTTCGCAACTCTTCCATTTCCCAACTTTAATTTTGTACAAACACTTTGCGTTCTGGCGCCTTTGCGGTTAATTAATTATTTAAAATAAAAAAGCCCCGGCGGGCAATTCCGGGGCAAAGGGGCAAATAATGAGTTACGCTTTAGTCTCGGGAGGGCAACCGAGGGGTCTAAAGCGAGAGGGTATTATTTGTGGACGGGTAAATTAGTGAATTTCACTTTTTTTGTCAAACTAAAATTTATTTATTTTATAAAAAATTCCTAATGCTAATTGGAATTAGTAGTTTGTCTCAATTAACTCACTTTTTAATAGGTGCAATATGAGTTACAAAGTTTTGAATTTTAATCAGTTTTTGAATCTGATAAAAGTTTTCATATTTTGCCTTTAGAGCAAATATCAAACAACAAAAAAATTTGATCGGAGTAACAAATGAAAATTGGTTTTATAGGGTTGGGCAAGATGGGCTTCAATATGGTTCAACGCTTGATGAATCATGGACATGAGGTTGTTGTTTATAATAAATCTAAAGATAAAATTAAACAGATTGCCGAAAAAGGTGCAATCCCATCAGAGTCGGTTAGGGATTTAGTCTCAAAACTGCCAGATAAAAAAGTTGTATGGCTGATGGTTCCCTCAGGTAAACCGGTAGATGAAAATATAGAAGAATTAAAAGATTATTTAAATGATGATGATATTATCATTGACGGCGGAAACTCTTTTTGGCGGGATTCACAGAAAAGATCAGCCGATCTTGCTGAACATCGAATTATTTATATTGACTGCGGAACATGCGGCGGTGTTTGGGGATTGCAGAATGGATATTGCTTAATGTACGGCGGGCAAAAGGAAGCTGTAAACTACACTATGCTTTTATACGAAGCATTAGCCCCGGAAGGCGGTCACGTTTATTGCGGCGAAAGCGGAACTGGTCATATGGTTAAAATGGTTCACAACGGCATTGAATATGGAATGATGCAGGCATACGCTGAGGGTTTTGAAATTCTTAAAAAATCACCTTATGATATAAATCTTACAAAGGTTGCCGATGCATGGCAATACGGCAGTGTAATAAGATCTTGGCTGCTTGAACTTGCAGTAAATGCTTTGAACGATGACCCCAATTTAGAAAAATTAAAAGATTACGTGCAAGATAGCGGTGAAGGTCGTTGGACTGTGCAGACAGCCATTGATTTTGACGTGCCTGCTCATGTTATCACTTCTTCACTGTTTACAAGATTTCAATCGCGACAGGATGAATCATTTGCTATGAAAATGCTTGCGGCGTTAAGAAATCAATTTGGCGGACATGCTGTTAAAACAAAGGATTAGTAAATGAATAAACCAGATGATCACATGTTTGTAATTTTTGGTGCTTCGGGGGATTTGACTAAAAGAAAACTTGTACCCTCTATTTACTCACTTTTCGTTTTAGACTTACTCCCCAAAAAGTTTGCGCTGCTTGGTGCTGCGCGCTCAGAATATAGTGACGATGAGTTCCGAAGTAATATGAAGGATGCAATAAATGAATTTGGTGAACATGAGGACAAATCCCGGATTGATGATTTTTTGAATTTACTTTATTACCAGCCTTATGACAGTTCGGAAGATTCTATTAATAAATTAAAGAAAAAACTTGATGATCTCCGGAAGGGAAATTCTATTTCAGGAAATACTGTATATTATTTATCGACCCCGCCAAGTTTGTATTCAACAATTCCTCAGAGTCTTGCAAGTGTTGATTTAAATAAGGAAGAAGATGGTTGGAAAAAAGTAGTTATCGAAAAACCATTTGGATACGATCTTGAATCTGCCCAAGAATTAAATTCAAAATTGATGAAAGACTGGCACGAAGATCAGATCTACCGTATTGATCATTACCTCGGGAAAGAAACGGTACAGAATCTTTTGGTAACAAGATTTTCGAATGGCATTTTTGAACCGCTGTGGAACAGGAATTTTATTCACCACGTTGAAGTAACCTCCGCCGAAAGTATTGGAGTTGAGGAACGGGGCGGATATTACGAATCATCCGGTGCATTAAGAGATATGGTACAGAATCATCTATTGCAGGTTATTGGTTTAACTGCTATGGAGCCTCCTTCCTCTGTAGAACCGGCTGCAATTAGGAATGAAATTTTGAAAGTGTTTCAATCATTACGTCCAATAAAAGAAGAGGATGTAAAGAACTGCGTGATAAGAGGACAATACTTGTCATCCACCATTAAAGGTGAAAAAGTAAAAGGATACAGAGAAGAAAAAGGAGTCGATCCCGATTCATCAACAGAAACTTATGCAGCAATAAAATTTTATATCGATAACTGGAGATGGGGCGGTGTTCCATTTTATATCCGGACCGGTAAACGGTTGCCAACTCGAGTTACGGAAGTTGTAATTCACTTTAGACCAACACCACATTTCCTTTTCCAGCAAGAAGATTTTTGTAATACATGTAATCAATTGGTGATAAGAATTCAACCCGATGAAGGGGTGCTGCTTAAAATTGGAATGAAAACACCAGGGGCAGGTTTTGATGTTCAAAATGTCAACATGGATTTTCATTACTCTGATCTGTCTGAGCAACGGATACCGTCAGCATACGAAAGATTAATTTACGATGCTATGAACGGCGACACCACATTATATGCAAGAAGTGAAGAGGTTATGGAGGCGTGGAAATTCTTGATGCCGATTTTAAATGCATGGAAGAATGACAGCTCAATTCCTTTGTATGGATTTCCGGCAGGTACTTGGGGACCTGAAAAAGCAGACAGTCTAATTGAAGAACCGGAAATGACATGGCGATACCCTTGTAAAAACTTATCAGATGACGGGATCTATTGTGAATTATAAAATCATAATTAAAAAAGATACAATTGAAATTGCCGAACAGTTTTCAAAAATAGTGATCGAAAAAATTAAGAAAAAAAGGGGAAAGTTTAGTTTAGCATTATCGGGAGGTTCGACACCCGCTGCAATATTTAAATATCTTGCTGAAAATCATTCCTCCAATATAGATTGGACAAAAGTACTGTTATTCTGGGGAGATGAACGCTGCGTGCATCCGGGCAGTGATGAAAGTAATTATAAGATGGCTTATGAAAATTTGATCAGTCAAGTTGATTTACCGATAACCAATGTATTTCGAATTAGGGGAGAACATGATCCCGTGGAAGAGGCTGAATATTATTCTGATCTCATTCGTGATAAAATTAAAAAGAAGCACAAACTGCCAAGATTCGATTTAATAATGTTAGGCTTAGGCACCGATGGACATACAGCATCTATATTTCCGGATCAGATTGATCTATTACATTCTGATAAAATATGCGAAGTAGCTGTTCACCCTGAAAGCGGGCAGCAAAGAATTACATTTACCGGAAAGGTAATTAATAATGCAGGGACAGTAATTTTTTTAGTACAGGGTAAATCTAAAAGTAAAATTGCCGCGGCAATTCTGAATGGAAGTGACGAAAATAATAAGTATCCCGCTGCCCACATCAAACCTGCATATGGTGAATTGATATGGCTGTTGGATAACCAAGCTGCGGCTAAATTAAAATAATACTGTAATTGATAATTATTTCATTCTCCCAGAAATTGATTGAATATTTTACGCAATTGTTCAAACTCTATTAGAAATGCATCGTGCCCATGCTTGGATTTTATTTCAGCATATCGGCTTTTGGGAATATATTCACTTATAAATTTTTGCTCATCCACCGGATACAATATATCGGAATCAATTCCGATTGATAATGCCTTAGCTTTAATATTATTTAATACATCCTTTACATCCCCACGATTCAAACTGATATCATGATCATCAAGAGCTTTGGTAATATATAAGTAGGAATTTGCATCAAAACGGTTTACGAATTTATCTCCCTGATAATCAAGATAACTTTCAACAGAATATTGTTCAACATTAGTTTTGCTTTTTGCTCGGCCGAATTTATCTTCGAAAGAAGTGAAGCTTCTGTAAGAGAGCATTGCAATTTTACGTGCCAGTGCCAAACCGTTGTAGGGCTGCTGAGAGTAATTCCCATTTTGCCATTGAGGGTCTGTTTTTATTGCTGTGCGGGAAGCATCATTAAATCCTATTGCCCACGCAGAGTGTTTTGCAGAAGCCGCAATCGGGATGATAGCTTCAACTAATTCCGGAAACATAATTGCCCATTCCAAAACCTGCATTCCGCCAAGGGAACCACCGGTTATAAATTTAATCTGATATACCTCGAGATGGTCGATCAATATTTTTTGCAGCTTCACCATATCTCTTACTGTGACAGAAGGGAATGCCAAATTATACTTTTTATTTGTTGAAGGATTTATTGTGGATGGACCGGTTGTACCGTAGCAGCTTCCTAAAATGTTGGATGAAATAACAAAATATTTATTTGTGTCAATCGGCTTTGAGGGACCGATCATTTGGTCCCACCAGCCAGCTTTTCCCAAAAACATTTGATTGTATTTTTCTAAGAATTCATTACCTCTATTTTCAATTTCTGCTTCTGATATTATACCTGCGGCATGCGAGTTACCGGTTAAAGCATGGCAGATCAATACTGCATTTGTCCCATCGGAATTTAAGGTGCCGTATGTTTGGTAAGCGATATCAACAACTTCCAGTTCTGCACCAGACTCCAATTTGAAAGGAGAGTTGAGTGTTAAGTACTGTGTAAGCGGCACTATCTCATGGTTCAAATTATTTTTTAATGTGTACACTGATTCTCCGATAGAAATTATAGAAGCATTGCTGCCGCCTTATCATGCAGTTTTTTCAACAGATTTTACAGCTTTTGCTAATGCTTCATCGAAGTCATTTATTATATCATCAATGTGCTCAATCCCAACCGAAACACGGATTTGCTCCGGAGTTACACCGGATGCAGTTTGTTCATCTTCGGATAATTGCTGATGCGTAGTCGATGCCGGATGAATCACAAGCGTTTTTGCATCACCTACATTTGCTAGCAAACTTGATAGAATTACATTGTTGATAAAACTTTTACCTGCTTCAATTCCTCCTTTAATACCAAACGAAAGAATGGAACCGAACATTCCTTTTCTCAAATATTTCTTTGCATTTTGATGAGAGGGGTAATCGGTCAGACCGGGGTACCAAACCCACTCAACTGCCGGATGAGATTTCAACCAATTCGCTAGTGTCAGTGCATTTTGACAGTGCCTCTCAACTCTGAGTGATAAAGTTTCCAAACCCTGCAAGAATAAAAATGAATTGAAAGGTGAGAGAGCCGGACCAAAATCTCTTAATCCCTCAACCCGTGCTCTAATAATAAAAGCAATATTCCCGAACTGCGAACCTTTCCCAAAGATTTCATTAAAATTTATTCCATGGTACCCGGGCGAAGGTTCTGTGAAAATTGGAAAGTTACCGTTACCCCAGTCGAATTTCCCGGAGTCAACAATTACTCCGCCTATTGATGTGCCGTGTCCTCCAATCCATTTTGTAGCCGACTCAACCACAATATCGGCGCCATGCTCTATAGGTTTAGCCAAGAATCCCCCCGCACCGAATGTATTATCGACAATCAACGGTATACCATGTTTATGCGCAACTTCAGAAATTGATTCGATATCGGGAATATTTAGTTTAGGGTTTCCGATAGTTTCAATGTAGAGCGCTTTGGTTTTCGTATCAATTAGCTTTTCAAATTCTTCCGGACTTTCACCTTCGACAAATTTTACATTTATTCCTACCCTCGGAAGAGTCACTTTGAAAAGATTGAATGTACCGCCGTATAAAAATTTTGTCGATACAATATTTTCTCCGACTTGAGCAAGTGTTGTGATTGCAAGATGTTCGGCAGCCTGTCCTGATGCAGTAGCCAGCGCAGCCAAACCGCCTTCCAATGCAGCAATTCTTTTTTCGAAAACATCTGTTGTTGGATTCATTATCCTAGTATAGATATTCCCGAATTTTGCTAAACCAAACAAATCGGCTGCATCTTTCGCATCATCAAATACGTACGATGTGGTTTGATAGATCGGTACCGCTCTCGATTTCGTTGCAGGATCAACATCCTGACCAGCATGTAACTGAAGTGTTTCAAATTTATAGGCTTTTGCCTTTCCGTTGCTGCTCATAATATTTCCTTTCGTTTATTATTGTGAAATTTAATTTCATCCAAAAAAAAACCTCCTCGGGAAAGTTCCGGAGGAGGTTTTAAAATTCCTACAAACTTATCTTTCCCATTTACGGGCAGGAGGTGGCACCTTTCCGTTTTACCGGATGGTTGCCAAGGTGTCATAGGGCCTGTTCCCTCGACCTTTCTTGATAAGAGTCTTATCTAAATCTATTTAAAGAACTATGTTTTGAATATGTGAAAGCCCTTCAAATAGAAGGGCTGACTCAAAATTTATTTTATATAAATATTATCACAGCCCTTCAGCGTTTGTTAGCCGAATACAACAAGTTAGATTTAAGTCTGCGATATTTAGAATTATTGCTGTCATTTTACTTGCGGCAAAAGTAATATATTTTTGGAAACGTGTCAAGCGAATAATTAGGAGTATATGACTTATTATCTTAAGTCAATAAAAATTCCTTAAAATTTTCATAATTATTTGAGAGCCTCACAGAAAATTTTTCTTTATCCAGACACTTCTTTAATCTTTCCGGTATCTCAACATTTATATATTTTATTTTTTCGACGACATCTTTGAATTTTGCTGGATGTGCGGTTTCCAAAATAATCCCTTTCGCGTTTTCAATTTCATTCAGGTAGTTCTTTAGCGCTAAATATCCGACTGCCCCATGCGGATCGATTATATAATTAAGTTTGTTGAACACCTTTTCAATGGCTTGCAGTGTTTGATCATCCGAAAAACTTTTTGAAAATATTATATCATTTACTACTGAAAGATTGTGATTAAAAAGATGCAAAATTCGTGCAAGATTACTGGGGTCTCCAACATCCATAGCATTTGAATAAGTGCGAACAGAACTTCGAGGTTTCAATTCACCGGAATCTAGAAATGTTGTGAATACATCGTTGGCATTTGTTGCGGCAACGAATTTGTCAACTTTGAGCCCCATCTTTTTTGCAATAAGTCCCGCCGTCAGATTTCCCAAATTACCTGACGGAACAGAAAATACAACATTAGAAAGAGGTGCCTGTAATTGCTTGTAAGCCTCAAAATAATATATTGATTGCGGAAGCAGTCGCCCTAAGTTAATTGAATTTGCCGAGCTTAAATTTTTGATTTTCAGATCCGGATCGACAAAAGCCTGCTTTACTATTTTTTGACAGTCATCGAAAGTACCCTCAATTTCAACTGCTGTAATATTTGATCCAAGAGTTGTAATTTGCTTCTCTTGAATTTCACTGATTTTTCCCGATGGATAAAGAACAAAAACATTTATTCCATCGGCATTCAAAAAACCATTTGCCACTGCACTCCCTGTATCGCCCGAAGTAGCAACCAGAATATTTATTTCTTTCGAGTCCCCTGCGGCAAGGTGTTCCATTGTTCTTGCCATAAATCTTGCGCCGAAATCTTTGAACGCAAGTGTGGGTCCGTGAAACAATTCCAATACGTTGTATGTTTCGTCAAGTTTAATGAGGGGGGCAGGAAAGTTTATAGATTCAGCTATTATTTTTTTTAGAGGTTCTTCTTCAATTTCATCTTGAATAAATTTTGAAAGAACATTGTAAGCAATTTCCTGAATTGATATCTATTCAAATTGGATATGAAATTATTCTCTAACCCCGGAATAAATTCGGGCATGAACAGCCCGCCGTCTTCTGCCAGCCCTTCAACACTGCGGTTCTAAAGTTTACTTTATGATTGGGATTATTGGTGCTGAAATACTTCATACATTAACCTAACACCACCGGACCGTCGGTATTGATTTTACTGATATAAACTTTCCTTTTAATATCCTTTGTTGAAAAAACATTTTTCATTGCGTTGCCGATCTGGGCTGCATGATTTTCAGAATCACTGAAAGCAAATATTGAAGGACCCGATCC
>JAENZU010000102.1 GCA_016841125.1 Melioribacter sp.
AGTTCGGATCGTTCGATAAATATATTTGGCAGTTTGTAGGTAATAAGCCGATCAAAAATAAATTTAAAGATTTAAGCGATCTGCCGGCTAAAACTAATGAATCGGATGCAATGAGCAAAGATCTGAAAAAGCGTGGTTTCAAATTTGTAGGCTCCACGATTTGTTATGCTTTTATGCAGGCGGTCGGAATGGTAAATGACCACACAACCGATTGTTTCAGATATAAAGAAATTAAAAATTTATGATTGGATTAGTGCGTCACTTTAAAGTTTTGCTGGAGTCAAGTCCTTTTTTTCACACACCTGAAAGTTTTAACAAAGCAATGAAGGTTTATGATACTTCTCCGGTACTTGTTAAAAGTTTTGAAGACGGAAATATAAGCTGGGATAAATGTTTTGCAAGCGACTTACCAAGAGCAATTGAAACTGCTAAAAATATTTATCCAAACAAGAAAATAGAAATTACCCCTTTACTGCGTGAAGTTCCTCTGCGCGCATTTACGAATAAGAATATTAAACTTCCTTCATTTATTTGGCATATTGGCGCAAGAATTGCATGGTATAAAAACAAAACCTCACAGCCTGAAACAAAACAACAAACAGATTTAAGGATTAAAAAATTTATAGAAATTCTGAATAATGAAAATATGTCTGCAAACATTTTGATTGTTACTCACGGCTTCTTTATGCTTAATCTGCAGAGGCATCTATCCGCGTTGGGCTATTCGGGTAAGATCGATTCAAAACCTCAGAACGGGAAACTTTATATATTAAGAAAAACCCCGATACGTTAAGCTGCATCGGGGTTTAATTTTAATTAATGTTTTGAGAGATTACATCTGAACTTTTGAAAGGCGTGACGGACCGGCGTTTTTTACTTCGTCGGTAACACCTTCTGAGTAAAGTTTGAAGTTCTCAATAAAGCGTGCTGCAAGTGCATCGTATTTTTTCCAGTATTCTTTCTTGTCTCCCCAAGAGCTGGAGGGTTCTAAAACATCTTCCGGAACTTCCGGACAACTTAACGGTACTTCAAATCCAAATAATTTGTCTTTTCGGAATTCTACTTTATCAAGCACACCATCCAATGCTGCATTAAGCAGATTGCGTGTGTGGCGAATACTGATACGTTTTCCCACTCCGAATCTTCCGCCTACCCAGCCGGTATTGACAAGCCAGACATTGACGTTATGCTTCAGCATTCTGTCCTTAAGCATTTTAGCATATTCAAATGGATGGCGAACCATAAACGGAGCGCCAAAGCAAGCGCTGAATGTTATCTGCGGTTCAATTCCCAATCCAATTTCAGTGCCGGCAATTTTGGAGGTGTAACCGCTGATAAAATGATACTGGGCCTGAGCCGGGTTTAGTTTTGCGATTGGAGGCATAACCCCTGATGCATCACAAGTTAGGAATACAATATTTTTCGGATGCGAGTGAACATAACCGTCTGCTACAATATTCGGGATAAACTCAAGCGGATAAGAGGCGCGAGTATTTTCGGTAATGAGATCATCATCGAGATCAATTCTTCTAGATACAGGATCGAAAACAACATTCTCTAAAATTGTTCCGAACCTGTGAGTGGTTGCGTGAATCTGAGGTTCGTGATCTGCAGAGAGCCTGATGACTTTTGCATAACAGCCGCCCTCAAAATTAAATACGCCATCGGAACTCCAGCCGTGTTCGTCGTCGCCTATCAATCTTCTTTTTGGATCAGCAGAAAGAGTAGTCTTTCCGGTGCCGCTTAATCCAAAAAATAATGCAACATCATCTTTATTCCCGACGTTTGCCGAACAGTGCATCGGGAGTACATCTTCAAATGTCAGCAGAAAATTCAATACTGTAAAAATTGATTTCTTGATTTCACCGCCGTAATGAGAGTTCGCAATTATTCCTGTTCTTTCTGCAAAATTTAAAATTATTGCAGTCTCACTTCTGGTACCGTCAATTATAGGGTTTGCTTTGAATCCGGGTAAAGCAATTATCGTAAAATCCGGAATGAAATTTTTCAGCGTATCTCGGTCTTCGGTTGTGATAAACATGTTGCGGGCAAAAAGGCTGTGCCATGCTTTTTCGGTTATTATACGGACCGGCATTTTATATCCCGGATCAGCACCGGCATAGCAGTCCTGCACAAAGACTTCTTCATCCTGGCAGTAAGCCTGAATTCTAGCCAAAAGGGCGTTGAATTTTTCAACACTGATGGGGCGATTGTATTCTCCCCACCAAATATTATTTTCGGTGGATTGTTCTTTCACCACGAATTTATCTGCAGCAGCTCTCGCCGTGTGCTTGCCGGTCATGACCAGAAACGGACCTTCTTTTGTGATCTTTCCTTCATTACGGAAAACAGCTTCTTCGTAAAGGGCTTCATCAGGCAGATTCCAGAAAATACGTTCGAGGTATTCAAGTCCGTGATTTTTCAATTTATAATCGGAAGCTAATTCTTTTGCTTCCTTTGTTGCGGGTGTGTTGAATTCTAAGTATTTCATGCCCAATCCCTCACTAATTTTCTGTCGCCGATGTAAAGTTCATTAGGTGAATTGAGATCAAGAACCCATTTTATACGTTCAATCCCTTCGGTGATGTCTTTTATTCCGCCGCAGAAACTGAGCCGCAGAAATCCTTCCAATCCGAATTCAATCCCGGGAACCGTTAGAACTTGAACTTTATCGATCAATAAATTTGATAGTTTAGTTGAGTCTCTTTCGTATGCACTGAAGTCGGCGAAAGTGTAAAATGTGCCGTCCGGCGGATAGACTTTAACGCCTTCAAAAGATTTCAACCTTGCGATAAGGACGTTACGGTTGTTTTCCAGTGTGACCCTTAAATTTTCAACGCAGGATTGAATCCCATTAAGTGCGCCGACAGCAGCTTTCTGAAGCAGAACCGAAGGACCCGATGTTTGATGACCTTGAATATTGGTCATTGACGCAATTATTTTTTTGTTTGCAACAGCCCAGCCAATCCGGAATCCTGTCATTGCGTACATTTTGGAAACGCCGTTGATCACTATCAATTTTGAATTTTCAGTCTTATCCTTCGCATAATCATAAACGTTAATCGGTTTTTTCCCATCGAACAATAAACGATGATAGATATCATCCATAATTAAATAGAGCTCTTTCTTTTCACAGAAATCTACAACATCAGCAATAAATTCTTCCGAGTACATCACTCCTGATGGGTTGTTCGGACTATTGATAATGACCGCTTTGGTGTAAGATCCCACTCTCATTTCGATATCCTGAATTCTCGGATAGAATGAACCATCTTCGGGATGGGCAGGAACGGGAATCGCACCGCAAAGTTTTACCATATCGGGATAGCTAACCCAATACGGCGCCGGGAATATAACTTCTTCCTGGGGATTCAAAATTGTCTGCAGTGCTACCATAATAGCCTGCTTTGCACCGCCCGATGCCATTACATTTTCGGGGGCTACCTTTCTCTTGTAGTGTTCTTCGGTATAGCGGATTATAGCTTGTTTGAGTGCGGGAATTCCATCTGCCGGAGCATAACGAATTTCGCCGGTGTTAAGATTGGATGCAGCCGCTATTATTGCATCCATCGGAGCTTTGCTTTTTGGTTCGCCGCCACCCAAGTGAATTACAGGGTCTCCTTTCTCTCGTAATATCGCTGCTTTTTCGTTTAAGGCTAGGGTGGGGGAAGGTTTGATGCTTCTTGCGATTTGACTAATGCTCATCTCTCTTCCTTTTAGAATAGTAAGGCAATTAAAAAGTATCTGAATATCCAAAAATATTTTGTTCTGATTTCACTTGCAAGTTTTTTGTTTTAAAAAGAAATAGCTGTGAGTTGTGAGCGGTGAGCAATGGGTGGTGGGCAGTGGGTATTGAGTGGTGAGCGATGAAAGCCGTATTGAAAATAATTTAACAATAGATTCAATTACTTTATTTATAAATTACAGCAGATAAGTAACCCACAACCTCGCTTCTATCTCCTGAGGTTTCTGCAGAGGTATTACGATAAAGCACTTTAGATTTTTTGATGCCGTTAATTGATGAAGCTTTCATTGCGGTCGCAATGCAGCCTCCGCCGCAAGCTTCACTGGATCTAGATTCCAGGTCTTTAATTAATCCGGTATAATCGAATGAGTTTATTCGTTCCTCAACTTTTGAGTCGAGCCGGTCTGCATGATCTGCCGGGTAAAAATGGGAAAGGTCCGAACTTGCAACAAATAGTGTTTTTTCATTGTTAATCGAAGCCAATGCTTCAGCCAGCTCATCAACATATAATTTGCTTTGATCTCCCATTACGATCGGCACTATCGTAAAATCTTTTAGTACCATTTGCAGAAATGGAATTTGAACTTCGAGTGCATGTTCGGCGCGATGCCCTTCAATTCCGCTAAAAATATTTTCGTTGTTTTCGATTAATCTTTCTCTAACTTCTCGATTTACAAACACTTCTCCAAGTGGAGTTTTGTAAGCATCCCCGCTGTAAATTGAGCAGCCCGGGAAATATTCGCGGTGACTTGGCGAAATTATTATAACTGTTTCGAAATCTTTATCTTTAATCAAATTATATGCGAACCCTGCGGTTTTACCGGAATAAACAATGCCCGCATGCGGAACAACAATTGCAGAAATATTTTCGAAATTTTTAGTTGGCTTAGATTTATCTAGCAATAGCTGGAGTTCGGCTTTCAATTTTGAAGGTGAAGCAGGATAAAACATTCCCGCTACTGCAGGCTCTCTTACTGTCATTACTTTATCTCCAAATCTTTTTCACTGAAAACATTTGCGGTAAATAAATCAATTTTAAGCTGTTTCTTTTTCCACAAATCACGTGGTACACCGGTCTTTTGGCAAATTGCGGTTAAGTAGTCTTCCTTCGACATACCATGCTCAATCGGCACTTGCGGAAGGAGCAAACCTCTGTTGCCCATTTCTGTGCATATCAATCCATGTTTGCCAAGCTCAATTTCGTCGTAATTTTTCATCGGGAATGGCTCCGATAGAACAGAAATTTCAATTTCAATAAGGTCCAGCTCTTTTTGTTTTAGCCGTGGAAAACGGGGATCTTTTATAGCCGCACTCCGCGCGGCATCGTAGACGGTTTCAAATAAAGGATTATCAGAAATTATGTAACCGATACAACCTCTTAAATTGCTATTGATTGTCAGAGTAACAAACGCCCCGGATCTTGATTCCAATACCGGATGTTTATCGTAATTTGGTTGGATTGGTTTATCAAGATCGAATAGCGATTTAATTGAAGACCTTGCAGCGGTTAGATGTAACTTTTTTTCTTCATCGGTTAAATACATATTATTCAACTATTTTATAAATGGTCAGTTTTTCTTTTCCGCTAAGTAAAAACAGTTTTGATTCGTAAATAAAAAAAGCATCCGGAATTAATGTACTGCTTTCCTTGTTAACAATTTCTCTAAAAATTTCTTTGTCATTTTTTAGATCATAGACAACAAAATTATTGTTCAGCAATCCTTTGGTCGTCTGCGTGTGATAGGTCATTAAAAGAATGCTGCCGTATAAATTATATTCAACATTACCGACAATTTCAACACTGGAAATTATTTTATTTATCTCAGCAGAATGTTTGGAAGAATTGAGATCAAATAAAATGATGGGGAAAATATATTTATGACCGGGGAATGCCTCATCGGCCTTATCACGTATTTCATTAATTTTATTGAAGTCACCTCCAATTTCCTCCATCAACTCACCCGTTAAATAATCTAATGCGTAGAATAACCGCCCTTCAAATCTTTGTTCGAAAACGTAAATCCGGTCTTCGTAAATTGTGTAAAACGCGTAATTGTCACTTTCCCAAAGAATAGATTTTGTGTCAATATCGTAAACTAACAAACCGCGGTGTCCCGGCATATCGGGCTTTGCGAATTTGTGGAAGATTATTACATCGTTATAAACTTTTTCGATTCCCACCCAAAATTTTTCTGCTAGCTGCATCCCGGATTTGATAGACTTTCCGGAATCAAATTCTAAAATGTGGAAAAAAACTTCTTTTGCTTCGGTATCTCTAGTTTCGACCACAAGTTTATTTGTTTCAGACAAAAGTATTCGCCAGATCTGTCTTGCGTCGCCGAATCGGTATTCTTTTTTTAGCTTGGCCATGGTTGTAAATTTAAGCAAAAATTACTCAAAAATAATATCCACAACCACTTGCCGTTCTAGCGCTAAAGTTTTTCAAGAATTATGGAACTGTTATGTGGGTTAATTGTGAATATATAATTCTTGATGAAATCGGGACCAACATCACCAGCGCAGGCTAAACCATAACCGAGGTTCCCGAGTACAAAGTCAGAAACAAATCCTCCGTTTACTACATATTTGAAATCTCCAATTTTGATTTCTGTATCTACCTTCGTAACCGGAAAATCTTTTCCTCTCCATTTTACTGATGATTCATAGCTTTCAAGTCCGAGTCTTCTTACAGCAATTTTATTGAAATTTACATCTCTCGATCCGGTTTCAAGCATCATCATTACCTGATTGCCGTTAACTTCGCATGGCAGATAAATCCATCCTTTTCTAACTTTGTATGGAACTACCGTATAATTTTCTTTTTCCATCGAGTTGAGATAATCATTTATGGCCTGTTCGTTTCGTAAGATTATAGTTTGAGAGACCGGATCAATTGTAAGAGCAGACCCAAAAATTAGAGGAGATAAAACTCCGTCGGCAATGCTCAAGCCGCCGTCGAAATATTCAACCAGAACATTACTGATTTCTGGTGAAATGAAATCAATACGTTTTGCAGAAACATCCGCGGGCTTCTGCATATAATTGTACTGAATTCCGTTTTCAATTTTATAGACTAATTTTCCCTGCAATTTTTTGCCGATATCCCCATTGTGAATATTTATGCCGTATCCGTTTGTGCCTGTATCGAGAGCCATTTTTAATTTTACGCCATCAGCCGTATTCATAATCACACCGGGCTGCGCACCGCACTGTGCGTATTCCAAGATTAATTCATATTCTGCAGGTGAATAGATTTTATCTTTTTGCAAAGCATTCAATCTTTGATAATTGCTTTCAAATTTATATCTGGTTTTGTCTCTTAACTTTTGCAGATTCTTTAAGGCCGGATCAAAACCGATGTCGTATGAATGATAATAAGCCGCAAGTAAAGGCAAGAATTTAAATGGAGTTACACTTCTGATCGAATCTATTGAGTTTTGTGTAAGTGAACAATTTCCGTTATCTAATTTCCACAGCCAATCTATAAGTAAGAGTTCTTTTGAGTCAGGGTATTTTCTCTTTAGCTCATTCAATTTCGACTCGAAGGATTTATCTCCCAACAAAAGGTCTAATTGAAGATTTAAAATATCACAATATTCCGTTTGACCGTTTTGTTTTAGTGTATTCATTATTTCAAATATATCCGCAGAGCCATAATTTATTTTGATATGACCACGTAAGAACTGTAGATAATGATTAGTAGGATCTGTTTTATAGAGAGAATCAATCAATTTAAGGGCGGCTTTTTGATCGCCGGTTTCTAGTAACGATCGCAGTGTTCCCGGCAGCGGGGTAATAGCACTTGAGGGATTATTAACAGGGTTTGAATAGATTACAATTGAACAAAAAACTAAAATGAATATTGAAAGTGAAAGATTGAATTTCATATTTTTCTCCAAAAATCTCATGATAAATTTATCTTATTATGAAATGTTTTGGACGAAATGTTTCGAGAATTGTTTCTAATTAAATTCTAGAGAAAGCAACTTCGGGGAAGCAGCTGAATTTGAAGAGTTTGATTATTCATTAAAAAAAAGCCGAATAGGAAAAGGCTCCTATTCGGCGGTAATAATATTTGGAAATAGAAAAATTATTTGCTTACTTTCGGTTCGGTTTTACAAGTTGAGATTCCAAAAGGCATGTAAGCGGGACAAGTACCAAGCGCCGCAGTAAAAAGGGGTACAATTCCTATAAGTCCCCACCAGCTTTGAAATGCAAAACCGAGACCGATAATAACCAATCCTAATACTGCTCTAAAAATTCTATCAGGTGTTCCAACGTTTGTTTTCATTTTATTCTCCAGAAGTTATTTTTATAATAATTAGATGACAACTATTAACTATGGATTCAAATTTAAAACAAACTTTTTCTTAAGTATGTGACAAAATCACACAATTAATTTTTTTTAGTTTTTTCTTTTAAGAGTTTTTTATTTAGGATGGTAATTATTCCCCTCGAAATTGAAATTATTTTTTCATGTTCAAAATCTTTGAGCAGTCTGCTTATTACCTCTCTAGAAGTGCCCAAATCGGAGGCAATAACTTGATGTGTTATTTTAATTTGTTCTTCGACCTCTCTATCCAAAAGAAAACGTGCGACCCTGCTGTCTAATTTTCCGAATGTAATTTCATTAACAACCGCAATTACTGTAGCGAGTCTGCCGGACATGATTTCAAAAACGTATTTTCGCCAAAACTCAAATTTTGCAACCCAATCTCTGAATAAATATGCAGGAATCAATGCAGCAGTTACTTCGGTTTCAGCAGATGAGACTGCCGGAAAAGAAGTTGTTGAAAGCACGCAAGATGCAGTCAAAATACAGCTTTCACCTTTCTCTAGTCGGTACAAAGTTAATTCTCTGCCCGATTCACCCGATTTATAAACTCGTACTATTCCTTCAATCACAAAGGCATAATAACCGCATTCGTCTCCTTCCATATAAATGAATTCATTTTTGGGAATCCGCTTGATGATCAGATTCTTTTTAAATTCAGTGACTAACGACTCTTCGGCATTTTCTAGAAATGGAAGAGCATCAATAATATCTGAAATGTTTTTTTCGGGCATTTACCTTTTAATTTACCGAATTCTTTTTGAAAATCAATTCATAAGAAATTATTACCGACATTACAAAAAATGATAAGTAAAGAAGTGCCGATGAAACAATTGTAAGATAAACAAAGTCCGGATGTATAAAACGAACGCCCCAAATAGATCCGAATGTTATTATTGTTGAAATTAGAGGTTCAATCATAAAAAAAGATTTCCAGAATTTGGTAACAATTGAATTAAAATAAAAAATAGTACCAAGCGTAAGAAAGATAAAAGAGAACCCAAGAATATGATTATGAGTGGTCATGAGCATTTCATTGATTGATTTGGGGTATTGTTCGGCAATTTCGAATTCATCCTCAACGTCACTGCCGCGAAATCTTTCAACTGCGCCCGAAGATGAGAGTCCGGTTGTTTGGCTTACAAAAACCAATCCAACACTTACGCCCACAGATAA
>JAENZU010000103.1 GCA_016841125.1 Melioribacter sp.
TCACTCCGATTATTAAAGTATCCTTCTCGCCGCTTAATATGGGCTGAAGCGTTTCAACCGGATTTCTTCGTTCGGGTAAACCTTCGTGAATTTCATCCTGACTGCTGAAAATTTTATTGCCCTGTTTATCAAAAACATTAATTCGGTAAATATTATTTTCTTCGGCAATCTGCTTTAGTAAATTATTATTAACCTGTCGTTTCTCAAATAGCAGTTTTACTAAATTGGCATTGTTCAAAAGTCTGCTTTTTATTTCGGATTCAATCTTCTCGCTGCTCAGCAAAGCGTTTCGTGATGATGCAAGTATTGATTCCAATAAAGAATGCGACTGCTCAGTCATCAGTTCATACATTTCTTCCTTGCTTTGGTCAAGCTCTATAATTGCTGATGAGAAAATAAGCAAAGCGACGGAGAGGAAAATCAAAACTAAAGTTTTTGTTGATATTGCCCCGCTCATTTTTTGAATCCGTCTTAGCATAGAATTTTTAACTTCTATTAATTGTATAAACTAAGATAATCAATAATGAAAAAGGATTCAGCAGCATAAAATTGTTCTGCAAAAAAGGATGTTAAATTTATTTATGATGCCCAACATTAAATATAAAATTTCACCCGCTTCCACAATTCTTCAACCGGCACTTTCAGTTTTCGGCAGATAAATATATCAACATTTTCATAGGGCATACCGTATTTGTTAAAATGATGCGCTGCAAGTTCAACCTCTTCAAAAAATTCTAGATTGTCCTCCATAGTTGAGCCAACCACAATTAAAACACTGCCGTCAAAATTATCGGGATAGCTCCATATCCAATAATTATTATGTCCGGAGATTGCTTTCGGTAAACCAAGCTCATCTGCATAATAATCAATTGCGCCCGCCTCGCCGTAGTTCTGTCCATAAATTACAGCCTTCGATTTTTCTTCTTCCGGCAGAGAACTGTAAACCTCGGCTACTTCTTTTGCCATCTCCTTCCAACCGAACCTGTCGGCATAAAATTGTGGGAGAACTCCCAGTTCAGAGCGCTCGCCGCTTTCGGGTTTAATTCCAGTAAAGTCCTGAAATTTCAAAAAGGCGTTTAATTCAAGCACGGGTATTGCGAAGGGGGTTACAAATATAAAGGAGGGGATCATCAAAATAAACACTGCAGGTTTCAACCAAACATGCGAGAATTTATTTATTAAAATTTCTAAACCGCAAACACCGGCAGCAAGCATCACGGGATATAAAACCCCCATGTAATAAGGCTTTCCATTGTTGAATACGAAAACAAGAAAGACCGATAAAAATATCCACCCAATAATGGCAAACTTTTTACCGTGCTTATTTAAAGATAGAAAATAGATTGCAATAAAAATAAAGGGCGCAAATCCCGGATTTAATTCCAGCAATGAGTTTAAAGTAAATTCAATTATACTCATCGGCTGATTTTTATACATTGCCGCATTCCGCATGAACTCCAGCGTTGGAAACTTAAGTACTAACTGCCATACGAAATTAGGAAAGATAATTAAGCCCGCCAGCACTGCCCCAATCCATAATTCAACAGACTTCAAATACCTTCTATTATTTGTCAGCAGCAATCCTACAAAAAGCCCGAATGCAAGAAATAAGAAAGTCAGTTTATTCTGCAGCCCGATACCGAAAAGTATTCCGATTAAAAACCAAAGTTTTTTATTGTCGGAGTTTATTAATTTTATCAAAATATAAAACAGAAGAGAAGCAAAAAGAATATCGTAAGCGTTCATTGAATAATAACCGGAAGTGCCTAAAACCACCCCGGAAAAAACGACGCATAGTGCTGTTAGAGCTTGAGCAAATGTCTTTCCGCCCAATTCTCTTGCGATGATTCCGGAGACAAAAACCGTAACAGAGCCTGCGAGATATGCAAACAGCCTAATGCCGAAAATGGATTCTCCGAATATTGCACGCGATATTGCCAGCATTAAAGCGGCGAAAGGCTGCTGATCAACAAAGCCCCAGCTTAAATTTTTTGAGCATTCGATGTAATAATATTCATCGCGGAATAATCCGTAATTATCAGCAAACAATAGAAGCAATAAAAATTTAAGAAATGAAATAAGCATAAGAAGCGAAGTGGAAGATTTGAGAAAATCCGTAAAGTTAAATTTCGAATTCATGGTTACTCCGCTAAATTAAAATTTATTGGAACTACTCTTTAACACCCGCAAACCGTATAACTTCGGCAGGACCGTTGTGATATTTGCCCTCGGTTAAATTAATAGTTGCTTTTTCGAATAATTCAATTTCAAGATTCTGAAAATCAGTAAATACATCTTCAAGTGAATAAAGCATGTCGATATTTTTCGGTCCGCCCGAGTTGTATTTTATCTGCTCTTTATCGAAGCACTCTAATATAATTCTGCCTCCGGCTTTTAAGCTTTCAACACATCCGGCATGAACGGTCTCTCTTAAATCTTGCGGTAAGTGAAGATAAATTAAACCTACTGCATCAAAATAATTTTTTGGCGGAAGGTAGTCGCTCAAATTTCTTACAACATAATTGATATTAATATCAGCAGTTGCTGCAAGCTTTTCTGCTTTAGCTTTGGCGTACTCGCTGTAATCAACAGCAGTAACGTTCCACCCGAGTCGTGCTGCAAAAATTGCATTTCTTCCTTCACCTTCTCCCAGAAGCAGCAGATTTCCCGGTTCCAGTTTTTTTATTTTTGATTTAAAGAATTCATTCGGTTCGGTACCGTAAGCAAACTCAGGTTCGGCGTATCGGGAATCCCAAAAATCTTTCATTTACTGTTCCTTTAATAATCGTGCTAAATAGTAAAAATGATTTATGCTTATTGAAGCGAAAGCAATGTCTTAACTCTATTCATAAATTTAGAAAATACAGATACTGTTTTTAGATTATTCCGATGCAGACTTTATTGTGCCGTCTTCAAATTTCCATTGCGGAAGCCAGGCAAGGCACACAAGTCTTAAGCTGATATCTGTTTTCCGCGGTCGCAGTTTTGTAGTTTCAAATTCCTCTTTGAGCGGGTCATATTTTTCTGAAAACAAAGCAACCTCTTCTTGAAATTCACGATCGAGATCGGCAAGCTGCTGATTTAGAAATTCCAAATTTTCTTTTGCCCGGTCTACATCCTGAGCTTCTTTCATTGCTCTTCCCGCGCTTTTGATAGACGTGCCTGCTTTACCGACCGTGGAAGTGCTTACGGACTTCCTGCCCATAAAAGCGCCAAGCAGAGTTGCGCCAATGTTAATAACAGTTTGAAGTTTCTGTTGTTTTGATTGAGCTTCTTCCCTTTCGATACGTTCCTGCGCCGTCCTAATTTTTGATTGAAGAGAAGAAGTTTTTGAAGCGTATTTTTGCCGGAGTTTTTCCGTCAGTGCGTCCCTCTCTTCACGAGCGGATTGACCGACTCTAATTCTGAAATCACGTTCAGATTCGTTGGGATAAGAGGTGATCTTAAATTGGCTGCTCGTCATCAGTTCAATAAATTGAATTCTGTATAAATAATCTTCGAAGTCTTTACCCCACTTCGAAAAATTCTTTCCATCAAAGGCATCATCCGGCAGTTGATCGTAGAGTGCACCATCCTCCGGATTTTTGGAAAGATCGGCAAGGGGAATATCAATTTCGTTGGGCTGATCCCAATTGATCGGTACAGGACCTAATTCAAACGGGAAAAGTTTAGTTATGCTTTCCTTTATATCGGCATTCATTTTTGAATTAATAAAATTGACATCGGCACTCCCAAGCAAAAAAGGTTTGTATAGCAGTGTCGCCTCTTTGATAAAAGCTCCGCGCAAAGGAATATAATATTGGTCCACACTCGGCGGAACATTCGGCTTAGAGAGTTCAGGAGCGGTCGAAATTGGGTTCTCAATTTTTTTGCTTTCTGCCGTCGCTGTTGAAACTGAATTTGACATTAATTCCTTAACCTGAATTCTCGAAAGAGGTCCTGCTAAATATGAAAGCACCCAGCGCGTGTGAAAAATTTCAGGGTGATCTTCGTGAACATTGTGAAGAAGAAAAACTCGTTTATCTAAACTTGTGATTATTTTATCGATCTCATTTCTATTCATTGCGCCGCCGCTTTCCGCCGAAGCGCTTTCCAACCCGTCCAAAACACGCAGTCTATCCCGCTCGGTTTGAAGCCTGCCGATCAGCCAAGTACCGATATTCGATAATGCTTTGTAATCCAAATCAACCGGGTTTTGAGTTGCAAGCACCAATCCCAATCCGAATGCCCGCGCCTGTTTTAACAAGAGCATCATTGGTTTTTTAGAAGGAGGATTCGCAACCGGGGGCAGGTATCCGAATATTTCATCGAAGTATAAAATTGCTCTAAGGCTTCCGGTTCCCGTCTGTTTACGCATCCAGCCTATCATTTGATTAAGCAGCATCGAGACAAAAAACATTCTTTCATTATCGTTCAAATGCGCGATATAAAAAATTGATACCCGCGGCTTGGCGGCAGACGTATAAAGGAATTTATCTATTATTAACGGCTCTCCTTCGAACCAATTTTGGAATCCGGGTGCGGACAAAAGATTATTTAAACTTATGGCAAGCTCAAATCGGTCTTTTGAAGGATAAAAAGTTTCGACATCAAAAGCCCCGATTCTGGTGATCGGCGGCGATTGTATTGACTGTATCAATCCGGCAAGGTCGAGGTCTTTGCCGTTGTCCCAATAAAACTTGAGAATATTTGAAATTAGTATATGCTCGCGACTTCTGAGCGGATCGGCATTGATCCCCAGCAAACCCAGCAGTCCGGTTGCAGTTGAAGAAATGCTTTCCGAATAAACGTCCGTATCTTCCAAAACTTCTTTTGAAGGTGCGGTGAATGAATTAAGAATTGAAATCGGCAGACCAGCATTGCTGCCCGGTGTATATACCGCAAACTCTGCATTTGATTTAAATTTATTTATCCGCTCACCCGATTGCCCCCATTTCTCTAATCCCGATTTCCAAAGCTCTGCCTGTTTGGCTGCATATTCATCAGGGGATATTCCCTTGGTTTGAGCTTCCGACTCATTTATCCATGGCCTGAAATCTTCGGGCTTAAGTTCGGGGAAAGTCAGCAGCAGATTTGTCATATCCCCTTTGGGATCAATAATTATTGTGGGGATATTATCAATCACAGCTTCCTCAAGCAGGGAAATACAAAGCCCCGTTTTACCGCTGCCTGTCATTCCAACACAAACGGCATGAGTAGTTAGGTCTTTTGAATCATAAAGTACCGGTTCATCGGCAATTTGTTTATTTGCAACATCATATTTTTTGCCGAGATAAAACGAACCTAATTTTTCGAAGTCTTCCATCTACCAACCCTATTTACGTTTGTGAAGAAAATAAATTTCAAAGTAATAAAAAAAAATACTTTCTACCTAAAAGATTTTGAACTAAATCATAGCTATTATCTGTTTTATTTTTGATCTTCTTTAGAGTTTAACTATTTAATTTCAAATTAATAATGGAGCGTAAAATTGGAACTTATTAAAATTTTAACCGATCAGCTTGGCATAAATGATAATCAAGCTAAAGGGGGCGCCGGACTAATTTTTAGTTTGGTAAAAGACAAATTGGATTCGGGTGACTTTTCAAAAATTGCAAGTGCAATTCCCGGCGTGAATGATCTTATCAAAAGTGCGCCGGAATCTGGAGGTCTAATGGGAGCTATCGGCGGTTTAGCATCATCTTTCGGCGGCGGAAGTTCTCTTGGTAATCTGGCAGGACTCGCAGACGGATTTTCGAAACTCGGTTTGGATTCCGGAATGATCGGTAAGTTCATCCCAATAATTATGTCCTTTGTTGAAAGCAAGGGAGGGGCGTCTGTTAAAGCATTGTTAGAAAAGGTGCTTAAATAATAATCTGCATATTTAGAAATCCAAACACTCAGTTCTATTTTTTAATTTTGGTTCCTTCATTATTTTGAAGGAACCTTTCCATAAGTAATTTCAAAAATTATTCGAAATTAGGATTAATGCGAACACCCGCTCTCTTCTTTAATTACCAATTCATTATTCAGAAATTTATTTACTGCATCTTCGGCAATCGGTTCGTCTGTTAAAACCGGTTTAATATTTGCCGATTCCAGATCGGCAATAACTCTGCTTCCGCCGGAACTGAAGATTAGACTTTCACAATCACTCAGGGCTGCAACTAAGCGTCCGTGTCCGTGCCCATGCCCTTCGCCGTGGTTGTGGACCCCTTTGTTCATCATGTGATTGGTGAAGGTGTTTTCCCTATACTCTTTGTTTTTAATTTCATTGTTGTCGATATCGAAAATCATGAATCCTCTGCATCTGCCGAGATGCCCCGAAACATGAAGTTGATCTTCCGATGCTACTGCAATTTTCATTTTTTCTTCTCCTTAAAAAATTCATCATTAATTTTTATTGCTTTGCCGTTCAGTATTGCGTCCGCAATTTTACCGCGGGCTTTATTGACGATTCTGCCGAATGTTGCTCTGGAAATTTTCATTTTAGATGCGGACTCTTCATGTGAAAAAGATTCGAGATCTGTGAGCCGTATCGATTCTACTTCGTCGGCATCCAGCTCTACTTCTTCGAGTTCACGAATTGGAATAGCTCTCGGTTTGAAGTAATAAGCTTCAGGGCTGCAGCCGATCTTTCTATGTTTTTTTGGTCTTGGCATAATCAATTATGAGCATATGCTCATAACAAAAATAGACATTTTTAAGAACAAAACAAATCTCAAATTAAAATAATTACGCTTTATTTTGCTTTATCTTTTTGTTGTTCATAAGAATCAAACTGAAGCCGATTATACCTGCTGCTACCAAACCGAGATCTTCCCACACATGCAAGTTGATCGCCGCGGATGTTCCAATCAGACTCCAAAGAAACGGAATCAAAATTAAATACCAGGGTACTTTCGTTTTTGCAAAAAGGAGAATACCGAATGTGAAAATTGTTGTAGGACAGGGTAAGCCGAATGTCGGATTGCTTGGATAAACGTGCCCCATAAAATACCCGAGCACAGGGTAAATGATTAGCGCATAAAGAATAAATATTATTCCGATCGAACCAAACAGATCTGTGCCGATCTTAAACTCGATCATTGATTTAAATGTACCGAAGTATAAAAGCAGAAATCCCTCAAAAATGAAGAGTGCTCCGAAAATATATGCTGCCGGGTTTATTGCCGTAAAAAATGTTAAATGATAAACGGCGCCTATCCAGAGCCAGAAAAATCCAAGTATCGCGCTGATGATTTTCCCGTTTAACTTGGTCTGCCGTATTGCCAGCGCAACAACAATAATTGCCAGAAGATTTAAGAAAATTTGTGCAGGCCAGACTGATAAATTATACTTTGACATTACTTCAAAAAACTGTTCTGAGGTGAAGGGCATACTTTTCCTCCATTGATTAACTTTAATCTATAGTGAATACAATTATCGATTAACGATAATCGCAAATCTATTTCAGAACATTTTTAATCCGGATGAAACAAAAGCAACATGCAAACTCATTTTCCTAAAACTGAGCCGAGTTTACTTATCTCATCTTCGCTTAAGTTAACTTCGGCAGCGTCCATCACGCCTTTCGACTGATCGGCATTTCGCGCTCCGACAATAGCACCTGTTACCGCCCTATTTGATAATGTCCAAGCGATGGCAATTTCGCCGGGACTCTTATCATGCTTTTCACCAATTTTTTTGAGCACCTCAACAAGCTCTAAATTTTTAGACAACTTAGGTTCGCTGAATTCCGGGTTCCGTTTTCTCCAGTCGTTGTCGGGCAGATTTGCCGCACGTTCTTTTGTCATCTTTCCTGTTAATAGCCCCGACATCATTGGCGAATACACAATTACTCCGATACCCTGCTCATAGCAGTAGGGAAGAATTTCATCTTCAACATCTCTATTAACCAAATTATACGGCGGCTGCAGGGATGTAACATTAGCAACTTGCTGTGCCTTTTGGATTTGCTCGACATTAAAATTGGAAAGACCGATCCACCTTACCTTTCCTTCTTCCTGAAGTTTTGCCATCATATCCCAGGCGGGGTCAATTTCTTCGTCATTCATCGGGGGAGGCCAGTGAATTTGGTAAAGGTCAATCGTTTCTGTTTTTAATCTTCGCAGACTCTCTTCACATTCTTCTCTTATTGATACGGGATCGAGAACCCTGCGCACATCGCCGTCGGCATTCCAGCGAAGCCCGCATTTGGTAAACACATAAGGTCTGTCTCCGGAGTATTCCTCCAGTGCTTTGGCAACAACCTCTTCGGAATGACCCGTCCCGTAAACTGCGGCGGTATCAATCCAGTTTACACCCATATCAAGCGCTTTGTGTATTGCTTCGATGGAATCTTTATCGTCTTGCTCGCCCCATGCAAATTCCCAGCCGGCGCCTCCGATTGCCCACGCACCGAATCCAACCGGGGTTATCATTAAATCTGAATTTCCTAATTTTCTTTTGGTCATCAATTCCTCCTAATTTAAAATCAATTCTTTCAACTATTATATACTTAATAAAGTTTCTGCAAAACATCAAAATTTTATTGGAATATTTGAACAAAAGCTGCGAAGAAAAATAAAACCAAAAGAAAAGAAGGAATGATAACCGCAGTGGCGCGAAGACGCAAAGAAGAATTATTGGTAAAGGAAAACAAAAATTCCCGCAATCTTAATTCCATTTTTGATTCTTGAGATTGTGGGAATTTGGTTTCCTCCTTAATTTTAACATTTAGATCATGAAACTTCTACGAGGTTTAATTTCTCATTTTTAATTCATTTTTTCTACAATAATAGAACTCCTAACGGAGTTCAAACGAATGTAATTATGATCAACCCCAATTTGAGAACGTAACTTCCTTCAAGGTATGAAAACCAATTCTAAATAACTTGTATCCTTGAAGGTATTGTACCATCAAAACCCTCAAGGAGACTTGTTCAAATTTGCCGGGATACCTTGAGGGTTATATGTTAATAGAAAATTAATTAAAACAACTCATCCCCCTGTTTCCCCCTTCTCTTGCGAAGAGAAGGGGGCTGGGGGGTTGAGTTCGAATAAGTATAATTTAGATTAAAATTTAATACAATTAATCGAACCTGTAATTGCATAGATGTCGTCCCTGCCCTTAATAAAGCCGCAATAAATTCCTATAATCTTGATTCCATTTTTGATTCTTGAGATTGCGGGAATTTCGAATGCGACTTCCTTCAAGGTATGAAAACTAATTTTGGAAATTGTCT
>JAENZU010000104.1 GCA_016841125.1 Melioribacter sp.
CCAACAGGATTTAATGAAAAACTTATGGATGCAAATAAAAGAAATAATTCAAAGTAAAATATAGAAAAATAAAGCCAATCCAAAATAATTGGAGAAATTAAATAAAACATGTTGTCTTTATTATTAGACGCCCTGTATCAATAATTGTGCAGAGTTCTTTAGAAAAGTGACCAATATGCCGAAATTGATCCTGAAAAATAATTATAACTGGCATCGTTTCGGGATGTGCTACCTAAAGAAAGAATTGCAGAAATCGAAAAATTAGGTAAAAGTTTGTACATTACTTCACCCCCAGCTTCAAATAGTGTAAAATCGCTTTTGGGAACATAACCAAGTTTACCATTCAAATACATATTGAAATCATTGTATTTTTCAATTTCCCATCTTCCGAACAAACTATGTGAAACAAATTCTTGGGGAGAATAATAAAAGTCGGAATCGAACTTAAAATTGGAGAAATAATATTCGTATCCGGTTTCAAGGTCAGCTAAAAATTTGCGGCTTATTCTTAACTGAAGTGAATTGCCCTCGTTATCTCCAAAGAAAAGATTTTCCTCTGCCACATTTACATATTGAAAGAATCCTGCAAGTTTAATACCTGTGCGGTGGAGATATGAACCCTCAAGTTTATAAATTCTGGCGTTTTTTCTCAAGTTTACTAAGAAGGGTGAATAAAGTAGTATCCCAGCGTCCGATGTTACATATGAACCTTGCATCGAAAAATTAGATGCCGGCTCGGCTCTTAAGAACAAATCAGTCTCGTGGGAAGCTGAAATACTTTCTGAATTAATTCTGCCAGAACTAAGACCTGCGGAAAAAAACTTTAAAAATCTTACGTAAATATGCCCTTTAAATGTTGTAAACAAACGCTTTTCAGTTGCGGAGGATAATGAAGTTCTAAAAAGCGATACTCCAAGTGAAAGTGAAGGCATAATGCCCATTTCCAGTCTGCCGCCGTATTTAAATAATCTAAAACCTAAATCGTCTGAATAAAATGATGCAGCAGGTGCAAATGCCATTGAAGTGGGAACAGATTCCAACACCTCTGTAAAAGTTGCAGGCGGAAGCCATTTGCCTCTCTGCCTGAGATTATTAATTTCGGTAGAATCCAAATCTGTTTCCTGCAATTCATAATAAACAGCTCTTGCTGAATCATACTCACCGGCTTTTGAATAAAGATCGAGCAGAGTAAGCTTATAATTGAAATTATCTTTTTCTCTTGCGGCTAACTGCTTAAAAATTGTAATTGCTTTTCCAGTACTGTCCATTTCCGAGTATAATCTGCCTTTTGATGCCAAAACATCTTTGTTGTATTCATCCAAAAGAAGCTGGTCGTAGACAGCCATCGCTTGATTATATTTTTTAGCGCATGTGAGTACATCACCGTACTCTTTGATTTCCATAATTTCGGGCGTATTTTCGATCAAAAACTTTTCGTAATAAGGGAGTGCCTCTGCGCAGTTGCCGTCGCGTACAAACTGTCTGCCAGTCTCCAATACTTTGTAAATCTTCTGTTCCTGCAACTGAATTTTTTGAAATTCGATTGAAGAGAATAAATTTATTACATCTTTATTATTCGGATCCAAAGACTTCGCCATTCTTGCATAATCCATCGCTTTATCGAAGTTGAATTGCTGCATACTGATTGAAGCCATTGTAATGAGAGCCGTTACGTTTTTAGGATCATTTTTTAAAACATTCTCTAAAAAGTTTTTCGCAATTTCAATATCGGTATTCGACCATGCGGATAGCTGAGCACGAAATAGCTGATAGTCTAAGTTCTCCGGGTAATCGGCTAAAAGTTTATCAATTATACCAATAGCCAGTTCATATTTTTGAACCCACGCAGCGGACCGCGCATATTGAAATCGCAGTGTCGGATTAGGTGTATCTGGATATTTCTTAAAGTAATCGTTTAAAAACCTGAAGCCTTCGTCGAAATTTTCCAATCCCTCGTAACCGGAAACTACTTTAAGCGCTGCTTCGGTTTGCGTTGGGTCTTGTTTCAGAATAAAAAGATTCCGCTCGATAGAATCGGTTATTTGCTCTTCTCTAAAATTAGTTACAAAATTCCATTTTTCCTGAAATCGCGGAGTGTCCGAAAATTCGTCCTTTAAAACAAGAAGCTGCTGATATGCTTCCTCAATTCTTTTATTGTTTATTAACTCATCAACGAGTTTAAATCTCACATCATTGTTTGAGGGATCCCGCTTCAGAATTCTGTAATAGCGGTCAATCGGAAATTCCTTTTGATAAACCTTCGGCTGATCGGTTACAAACCCTTCCCGTTTAGCAAGGCTTAAACCATCTTGTGCCTCTTTAAAAAACGGTTTTATTTCAAGTGCATTTTCGAAAGCGATTATGGAATTTTTATTTTTACCCAGCCATAACAGAAAATAACCGTAACGGCTCCAAAGCCTCCAATCCTTCGGAAATTTTCCGCAATATTCATCCAGTATTTTTTCGCCTTTTTGCAAGTGATTATTCTGAGCAAGAATTTCTGTGTACCGGATAATTTCATCGGCTGAGGTTGATTCAACTAAAGTTAAATATTTATCGTACCATTCTTCAGCCAGATCCCATAATTCCAAGCTTCGGTAGGCTTTGCCAATTTCCAAATAATTAGTTGGATCTGCCGGACGAATTGCAATTTCCCTTTTGTGTCCTTCAATTTTTTTATAAAGCTGGTCGTGCCAAATTTGAGTAACCCTGCTCAAGTTTTTCTGCAGTTCACTATTATCCGGTTCTAGCTTAAGTGCATTTCGGAAGTCGTATACAGAGTTTTGATATTGTCCCCTTTTTTCGAAAGATAACCCGCGTAAATTATAACCTCTTATATCCCTTGGATTGGCGGCAATATACTTATTCAACAATTCTATTGCTTCGCCGTACCGCCCTACATCCATCTGACCCTTGGCTTCAATAAGTATTTCATTCTGCTGGGCTAATGACGTAAAAGCAATCAGCAAAAAAAATAAGAGGGTAAGATACGCTTTACTAATCGGCATTTGATACGCGCAATAAATTTATTAAATGAATAATTAATTTTGAGAATTATCTTTCGGATCTTCACTATCTGGATTTTCATTAAAATCTGTTGGCGAGTCAATATCGGTCACGTCTATTTCTTTTTCTCTCATTTCATTTACGTAACCGGTTATTTTCGACTTAAGGGACTTTTCCATAGCAATTAGTTCGGATACTTTTGCCGTGTACTGCTCTTTCTCCAATTCAATTTGAGATTTCTCATTTCTCAGTTTTATTATTGCATCAGCCGCCTCAGAAACTTCGGAGTTAATGGCGTCCAATCTTTCCTGGTTACTTCTTAATTCAATAATCAACTGAGATTTCTTTTCTTCGAGATCTCCAAAATTCTTATTCATCAAATCTAAAATTTTCTTGAATTCTTTTTCATACTCTGTTTTTTTAGATAGTACAAATTCGGTATCGGATTGCAGTTCCTGCAAATATAGTTTCGAGCTATTCTCACGCTCTTTGAAATTATTTATAATATCCATAAGTCTATTCTGCTCTCTCTTCAACCCCTCAATATTTTCCTCAATTGTACTCCTCTCTTTCTGAAGTACTTTAACAAGTCCGCCGTACTCTGCAATAAGGGTTGATTTTTCATAGAAAGCTTTCTCTTTCTCTTTCAGTTCTCTTTCTTTATCTAAAATATTTTTCTTTGTCATGTTTAATTCTTCTTTTGCAGAGGTTAATTCTGCATAAAACTTTTGAAGCGTATTAGACAGTTCGTTTTCCAGTTTGATTTGTGAATCATGAAGATTATACTTCTGATCCTCAAGTAATTTTATCTCGTCCTTTAACTCATCAATGTCTGTGATTAATTTCTCTTCTGTTCTTTTTTTGTTAAGTATAGCTGAATGAACTTCGTTCTTCAACTCTTCAAATTTTTTGACTTCGGCATGCATTGCAATTTTCTTTTCCGATTCAGATTCCTTCTCAGATTTTAATTTTTCCAAATCAGTTTTGCGTAACTCAATTTCATTTTTTAAAGATTGAAGATCCGCATCCAACCGCATTACTTCAGCTTTTAGTGTATCTTTCTGATCCCTGAATTCTCCAAGTATCGAATCCTTTTCAGAAAGCTGAGAGCTAATTGCACCAATGCTTTTATCTAAATCTAATTTTATCTCTTCATGTAAGGCAATCTTTTTTTGGAATGTGTCGAGCAAATTTTTCTGTTCGGATTTTTCTTTATTGAGTTCTTCAATTTCAACTTTCAAATTTTCTTTTAATTTTTGAAAATCATCAATATCAGATTCAAGCTCACCCCGGTTTTTTTGAAGATCGTCATACCTACTTTGAATACCCTCGGATTTATTTTCAAACTCGCTAAGTATTTGTTTCTTATTTTCTATTTCTTTTAAAATTCCAGATTCACTATTACGAAGATCATCAATTTTATTTTCTATTTCAGAAAACTGTTTCACCAATTCATTGTTTCTAGTTTGAAGTTGATCATGTTCTTGTTTGATTTTTTCTAATTGGGCATATTCCTCGGTCACCTTTTTATCCAACTTATCATCGATAAGCTTTAAATCTTTTTTCTGTGAATCAAGCAGAGCGATTTCATCATTTAATTTTTCGATAATATTTACTTTGGCGAGTTCGTCATCATGCCTAGAGCTGATAGAATTTTCGATGTTCTCAAGTTCTAATTTCTTTGCAGGCAGCTCAGATTTAATAATTTCAATCTCATTTAAATAATCTTTTCTTTTCTCACTAATCGATTCTAATTCAATTTTTGCAGTCTCAAGCTGTTGTTCTAACTCTTCCAAACTATTGAATTTCTTTAGAACGTCATGCAGCTTGTTTTTAAGCTCATCATTTTCGATTATGAGTTTTTCAATTTCGTCTTGTTTAGATTTCCCGCCAAATAGCCCCATTTGTTATTTAAGCCTCCTTGATCGGAATTTCTGAAAAATTTTTCTCACTAAAAAGCCTAATTTTATTTGATTATAAATGTAATTCTTATTTTTCAAAAGGACAAATAAGATATTGACGGTTTGATTCATTTTATGGGCAATCTATAAAGCAGTTTCGGTTCAGGTTTAGAGAGAATATTTCCTTCAAACTCCATTCTAAGTCTCTTTATTTTGGGAATTGAAATTTGATAAGGAGTTTGCAAGTTAATTCATTTGTGTTATTCGTAATCAGGTACCCGTTTTACCATACCGGTTAATCACTTTTCCTCCGGGGAAATTTCAGGTATCGTTTTAATTGTGATAAAAAATATTGTTAATGAAACAGCAATTGCAAGCAGCACTATTTTTACCCAGGTTGTTTCAACAGCGTAAAAAGCCGAGAATCCAATTGATAAATTCATAACAACTATTGCAGTAATTTTAGAACGGAGTGTCATACCCTTATGCTCTCGGTAATTGCGAATGTACGAGCCCAAATATTTATTGTTTATTAGTGCGTTATAAAATTTTTCCGATGACTTTGCGAATAACGATGCGGCAATTAATAGAAAAATAGTTGTCGGCATTACAGGAAGAAATATTCCAATTACGCCGAGTGCAACAAAAAACCATCCGGCGGCTATAAGTAAATATCTTAGCGGTTTAGCAATAACTTTATTTTCGTTTGATTTCATTTTTAAGATATCGTGTATTAATTAGGCGGGAAAATACTATTTTGATTTTGTAAATAAAAGAGTCAATTATAAAAATAATCCGGATTGAATTACCAATTTACTTTTGATCTTCTTATCGGCATGCTCATGCAGCGGCATCCGCCGCCGCCGCGTGAAAGTTCCGAACCTTCAATTGTAATAACAGCTTTATTGTAGTCATCGGGATTTAATTTTCCCGAAATTACATCACGCGCAGGAAGCACTTCAAATCCATGCTGATTGATTTCTTCGATAGTGGCAACGTTTCTTCCGTAGCCAATTATTTTCCCCGGAGCCAAAGCAAAGAAATTAGCGCCGCTGTGCCATTGCTCTCTTTCCTGGATCCAATCATCTTTAGCTCCGCCGCATTGTAGTGGTTCTAAATCAAAACCGGCTTTTTTTAGAGCTTCCAATAGACTATTCTCTTCAACAATACTTTTCACTTTTCCATTTTCAAGAAATATGCTTACAGTTAAAAAATCATGCGGGTTTAAAATTACCGGTTCATAAATCATACATTTATCTACATCTAAAAATGTAAATACCATATCGAGATGAATAAACGATTCGGGTGTCTCGGGAATTTCCTGTACAATTACATGAAACTTATTGCCTGTAGTTTTGAGCTTCTCGAGCAGGAAATCAATCCCCTGCGATGTGGTTCGCGTACCGATACCAATTAAAAGAACATCCTCGCGCGCTATAAGTATATCGCCCCCTTCAAATGAAATTTTGGGATCGTAAAAATCGGTATTTATCATTTCGGTTTTCAATTTGGGGTGATAATTAAAAATTGTTTCCATTATAAAAGATTCCCTTTCGCGAACTTTATTCGCCATTCGGGATATTAAAATTTTATCGTTAAAACTAACAGCAGGATCCCTCATGAAAAAGAAATTATGAAGCGGGGGAAGTGCATAGCGTTCTGTATTTAAGAATTTTGTAAGAGTATCTTTTCGCATGGACAATCCCTCAATAAGCTGAGTTGCTAATTGTTTATCATCCAAAGAAAGTAAGTCTTCACATACGGATTCAACTTCTTCATTTTTGCATATTTTAGTAAGCAGGCTATTTTTTGCGCCTTCAACTTGAAATGATTCTTGAAGCAGATCATCAACTTCAAAAACAGTTGTCACCTTTTTTAATGTCTGATGAAATTCAGAATATTCTTTAGCTGCCACACCGAGATTTAAAATGTCACTATACAAAGCTCTTTGGGCATTCCGTGGAGTCATGTTTTCAACTTCCGGTCCCGGCTTGTGAATGATGACACCCTCAAGCATTCCGATTTCAGAACTTACATCAATCTGCATATGAACTCCAATAAAATTATAACCCAATCTTTCAGAGATTGAATTGATTATTTTGGCACAACCCAAATATTATTTTCTATTTCCAACTTAACATCATTCAAGTAAACTTCTCGTCCGGTCCCGCCGGGTCTAAAATCGGTAACAATATCAACATGCTGGGCAGATTTATTCATCACGCCATTATTTAATAAATCCTCTTTGGCTTTTTCGGGTTCAGACGTTTTGTTGTCAACAAAACACTCGGGGTAGCTCGCACCAATCGCAATGTGCAGTGTACCGCCTACTTTTTCGACAAACAAAGGATGCTTTAATACTTTCTCAATTCCGTTATTCATACCCAAAGCAACTTCACCTCATCTGTGTGAACCGGCATCTGTTTCAATAATTTTCTTCAAAGCATCGGATCCTTTTTCGGCTGTATATTCTTTAATAACTCCGCCTTTAAATTTTAAGTAGATCCCTTGAATAGTTGTGCCCCCTTGAAAAACTGGAAGATCAACATAAATTTCGCCTTCAACCGTATTGGCGTCGGGACTGGTAAACACCTCACCGTCAGGAAAGTTTCGCTTGCCTGTGCATTTAACAATATTACGTCCGCCAATATTCATTTTCAATGTAAGTTCTTTACCTGTTTTCGGATGCTCAGTTAAAATTTTGATATTATCACTTTTATCCATGAGCCGGTAGATATCTTCTTCAACTTCTTCCAGCAATTGCGGGTCTACCGTTGATGCACTTACAATTACTCTTGAGTAATCTTCCAGGCTCATATTTTCTAAGTCCGCGAAACCCTGAGTAGGAAACAGTGTAAGCACCCATGGCTTATTTAGTCTAATATTTTTGATCGGTTCATCGGCTTTCATAACTGCTTGAGCGAGCTGCTCATCAACACCGCCAAAGAGATCAGGGTTTTCAGCCCCTAAAATTTCAATATATTTTGTCATAGAACCATAACGTTTTATATGCCACTCGGGTACTCTTTTTGTTTGTTCAATACTGCCATGCCTAGCAATAGAAGCACCCCAAACCTTTCCTCTATCATTATCCGGTGCAACAATATTCATATCGGCAATCGCGCCGGCTTTAAAAATTTCATCTTGTAGAACAGACATCAGAGGCCAGCAGATATGTTCACCTTTAATCATCACTACGTCATCTTTCGAAATTCCGCCTAAAGAATAATTGAGTAAATATCCCGCCCAAATTTGCAAGTCTTTACTAGAAATATTGGAATTCATTTTTCCTCCCATTAAGAAAATTAATTTATTGAAACATTCAAAGGAACCGACCCATGGAATTGGACAACCCGCCATTCGCCGCTTATTAAGCTTAATACTCCTGAGTAACGCAATCCGCTCAATTCTCTTTCATTACTTTTTATTTTCACATATTGATTCACCAGTAGAGTAAACCAAGCTGTTTTACCATCATTGCTGATATTAATGTTTTTTTTCAATACTTCTATTTTTGATTCCGAAACTTTTTTGGAAACTTTTTCAAAATGATTTTTTAGTTCTTCCCACCCTGTAAAGTTGTTGCCTCTATAAACCCCGAATACTCTTAAAGAATCATCCAGCGCCCAAATTTTCTTATGTAATTCAATATCACTATTTTCGAAAGCCTGAATCAGTAAATCCAATTTTGCATTCACTAATTTATAGGCCCCTTCATCCTCATCCGGGCTGCAGCTGTTTAAATTGAACGCAAGAATTAAAATAACTAAAATTAGCAACCGGTTAAAAACTTTTGAGTTATTCATGACTTCCACAGCAATTATTAATTGTACTATGTATTAAAAACATTAAATTATAAAATATTTTCTAATTATGTTAATAAAGAATAATTTAAGAATAAGAGAGGCAGTAAAAATGTTTAAAATTTCATTCATGTTCATTCTGTTATTTTCATTTTCTGTATTTTCTCAGGAAGCCAATTTCATCAAAGTTGCGGAAGACCTCAAATTTCCCGAAGGTCCGGCTTACGATGGAACCGGAAACGTTTATGTTTCAAATTGTTACGGCGATTGGATAACAAAGATTGACGACGCGGGAGCAGAGACATTTGTGAAGGCACCCACTGCCCCCTATAATTTTGAAAAGACAAACGGACTGGCAGTATATAAAGATGGATCAATCTATGCCTGTGAATATGGGAAAGGGTCAATAATTAAATTCACCGCTGATGGTAAATGCTACCCGGTTGTTGAAGGTT
>JAENZU010000105.1 GCA_016841125.1 Melioribacter sp.
TTTAATAACTGCAGTTTGGACAATAATAAATGTAGTTTACGATATCATTTTAAGGAAGATGCCAGCAACGGAAAACCAAAACTGGTTCAAAACCCCAATGAAACTTGGTGATTGGAGATTTGGGTTATTTCTACTTTTAATGTCAGGATTTTGGACCGCTTTCAATCAGATTTTTTATACCTTACCTCTTCATATTAGAGATTTTGTGGATACTTCGGATATTATGAATTTTACACATTCTGTAATGAACACAATCGGCTTAGGTAATTACTTTGAAGGTTTCAATAACTCAATGGCTACTGCCGGTCAAGTTAACCCTGAATATTTGATTAATATAAACGCTCTTGGCATTATTCTCTTTCAAGTTTTGGTCTCTTATTTGGTTACAAGACTCAAACCATTTACTACTATATTCTGGGGTGTGATAATCACAATAATTAGTTTTACAATAATGATATGGGGAACTACAGGCTGGATAGTTGTTGCAGGTATACTGGTATTTTCTTTCGGCGAAATGATGGCTTCACCTAAATCAAAGGAGTACACAGGTAAGATTGCCCCGCCCGATAAGGTTGCAATGTACATGGGCTACTTCTACTGGTGTGTTGCACTCGGTAATCTGTTCGGCGGAATTTTATCCGGTCAACTTTATGGCGCATTTGCAAGAGATATGCAGCGTCCCGATTTAATGTGGTTAATTTTTGCTCTGATTGGTGTTTTAACTGCGGTACTTGTATTTTTATATGACAGAATAGTAATTAAGAGAATGTAAAATGAAAACAATTAAAGTTAAAGGGCTTATTGGGGGGTTGGTAATTTTAGCAGCCTGTTTTATTCCCATTGGATATGTGAACTCTGATTCGATTACCATTTTCCCCGTCTTTGACAACATGAAACTAGGAACCGGTATTTGGCTTTGGCGGGATATTATTGCTTTTGCAATTACAACAGGTTTATTAAGTATTTTAGCTGTTGTTTTTAGTTTGAAGAAATGGGGATTAGGATTGATAGTTACCGGCGTAGTGGCAATATTTGTTTCTCTCTTCATGTTAATTGCAGAATGGATGGCGCAGCTAAAAGCCGAGAAGTTTGCAGATGTAGATTTCAGCTATGGAATCGGCTGGCTTATTTTATTGATTGGAATTGGATTAGTTATAGCGGAAGGTGCGTTAATTCAAAAAAAGAATGAGGCTGTCTCAAATGTTTAATAAACCGTTAAAACGGTTGTTAATAGTTGTGTTTTTTGCACGTATTCCCACATTTGAAAATGTGGGTTAATACTAAAAAGCCTTTTAAGACTGCCTCTTTAATTTAATTTTAGAATCTTAAACACACACGAAAGTTTTTACAAAGAGATCTAAGATTTTAAAACACCAATTTAAAATCTATACATCGAGGTGTATCAATTTCATTAAAAGTTTCAATAGATTTAGTTTCTAAATTGATACATCTTCAAAAATAAATTGAACTTTACTTTCCCTTTGTGCTCTTTGTGAAATTTTTCTTTGTGCTCTTTGTGGTTAAACTTTTCCGTTTTATTGAAAGGTGGATCTAAATGAAAAGATTTTTTTTCTAATTAAATTAGCCATCAAAAATTTTACCTATTTCTTCGGTCATAGTATCATAAAGGTCCCAAACCATCCATTCTAAAGTTTTTTGAGCGTGCAGACAAAAATTGGAATCAACATTCCATATTGATCCTTCATTTCGGTAACCTACTAATGCACATCCCCCGCCGCATATACCTAAAGCCGGACAGTCCTGACATCCATCGATACTGATTGGCGATCTTTTAGCCCACTCCAAATAAACCGGATCTTCTTCGGGTTTAAATTCCAAATTGTCAACAGTGGTAACAAAATATTTTTTATCACCGATAAAGCCATGGCACAGACCAACTTCTCCTTCCGGTGATACAACTATTTGATTTCCCCCTGCAGCTTCACAATCGAATGGATAAATTGAAGAGTGCGCAAAAGCCAATGCTTTCCGCATCATTCTATCTTCCGATATTCCTTCTGCCCTAAATTTTTTATATGCTCTAATCAAAAAGTCTGCAGTTCTGACTCCGTAATCAGGTTTGAGTTCAATAGGAAGGTCTGCATTCAGCAAAGGATTTAATCCCAACGATACTGCACCAAGTTCGTTAACCACATTCATAGTGGCTTCTTCGTTGTCCAGGCTTTCTTCCGAAAGTGTAACTGACAACCCGAAAGGAAGATCAGCATCTCTGCATAGTGCCGCTGCTCTGCTAATCTCTTGATAGACCGGCTTCCCATTTGTAAAGCATCTGCACGCATTTGTCGATTCTTCATTTCCGTCAACAGAAAGACTCATTTTTACGCCGTGCTTCTTAAATAAAGCAACCAGCGCAGGGGTAACCAGAGAACCGTTTGTAATTAAATTGATATTCAATTTAGCCGGCAGTGTCCCCTTCTCTTTACGCCGTTGAACTTCTTCAATAATAAAAATTGCAGTCTCTTTATTAAGAAGCGGTTCTCCGCCGTATAAAATAATTGATTTCTCTTCTTCAAATTGATCCTGATCTCGCCGGATCATCTCGGTAAAAAAATCTAAAGTTTTAAGTGCGGTTTCAATTGACATATTTATTAATGTCTGCTTATTTGCAATTATATCTTTTTCAACAAAGCAGTAACTGCAGTTGAAGTTGCACCTGTTGGTCAATAACAAAAAAGCGGTTTTTATATAAGGTTTACCAAGAGTCCCTTTGAAATGAGTTATCACTGCCTCGTCGAATAGCGGATCAGAAATAACAATTTTATTTTTGATTAATTGATCAACTGTATTTTTAATTTCTGCAATGGGAACATCTATTTCAATTTGGTTCAAAGATTTTTGTTTGTTCAATGCATCTATGTAAGGCAGTAAAAACTCATCAATCTCATTTGGAACAAAAACCGGTTTTAATCTGAGCGAATTAAAATATGCTCTTATTCCATCTTTGGAGAAAGAATGAGCAAAGCGCGAAAATTCTAATCTTTTGTCCATTAACCCATCATCCAAAATTATATTGCTGCTGTTCTTTGATTTTGATTGAAATTATTGTAAGTATCCCAAATTAACCAGCTAGTTGAATTTTTAATATGGTAGCAGTGCTTCTCATTCAATTCCCAAATTGAACCCTTATTTTTATAAGACCCAACCAAGCAACCTCCGCCGCAAATTCCAAGTGCAATGCAATTCTGGCAAGCATCCATTTTCAGCGGCATTCTGCCTCCCCATTCCTGGTAAAGTTCACTCTTTTTCGGATCAAATTTTTTATCGAAAACATGTGAGGCTAAAAATTTGCGCTCACCAATAAATCCTTCGCATAATCCTACATCACCGTCCGGCATAATGATCACTTGATTACCCCCTACTGCGCCGCAGTCGTAAACACAGACACTCGCCTCTGCAAATGAAGAAACCTTACGAACAAAATTATCTTCGTAAGTAACGCCGCTAGTCCTAATATAGTCGAAGGCTCTTAAAACAAAATTAGAGGCACGAATGTGATAATCATCGGACACTTGAAAATGCGAGCCAGAGATAAGTGTATTGAAACCGACTCTATCAGGTTTGATTTTATCGAGCATCTCTAAAACTGCATCTTCGTCAGCTAAACTCTCTTCTGTTAATGTGATTGACAGAGCCAATTTAGCGCCGTGCTTTTTACATAAATCGATTCCCCTCATTATTTCGGGATAAACCTCATTATTATTATGGTCGCATCTATTTATTGTAGCGGCCTCATCACCATCTATCGAAATCGTAATTCCAACATCATACTTTTTAAGGGTATTAACAATTTCATCAGTGAGCAGCGCCCCATTTGTAATGCAAGTAATTTCTAAATTGTCGGCGGGTAATTTATTCTGTTCTTTATATTCGGAAATCCGCTCCAGCAATTTTTTCATTATATCAAAACGAAGCAGCGGTTCACCGCCGTAAAACTGAATCGCTTTCCGTTCATTAAACTTTTCAGAATCTTCCGCAATCAGTTGGCTGAAATAATCCAGCCCCTCTTGAGCAGTTTCCCACGACATGTTGACGGGAGCAAAATTATTTTTAACCCGATCGTGCTCAATAAAGCAATATTTGCAATTGAAATTGCATGCGTCAGTCAACACAAAAAATGCTACTTGAATATAAGGTTCAGGAATTTTACTACGGAAATATTGAATCACTTCATCATCAAATGAAGGATCAGGAATAAGTATTTTATTTTCAATTAACAATAGAATTGCATCTAAAACATCCTGCCGTAATTCCGCATCTGTAACGGATTGCACTAAATCATGAAGCGTGTTATTCTCCGTCAGTCTATTTAAAACATCAGCAACAATTTTGGAAAGAAACACTGGTCGCATTCCCAATGAGTGATAGTAGGCTGCAATATCTTCTCGATATTCAACATGTGCGTAGCGGGATAAAAATGCCATCCGATTTAGATTCATTGAAATCTATCCTATAATTAAATGTTGTTAAATCAATCTCATAGCGGTCGAGTTCAGTATTAAAGCAGGATAGTAAAATGGCTTCTATGAAATGTGGGTTTCAGTTGAAAACAAAATTCTTTTTTCTTCAAGGATATTTACCTTATTGCACTTAGAAAGCCGAAGGAACATCTCCGGCTTTTTAAGCTGTGCTAGTTAAAAACTGAAAAAAAAGACTACCATCCTAAACGAGCTAAAGGACTATCTTCTTCCTGAGTATTGATTTTGTGGTGTTTGTTGCAGGAACCACAACTACAGGTAATAATGTTTGGATTATAATCGACTTTTCCAAGCACTTTTTTGTAGTCTTCTTCACGCGGTGTGAGAACTTTTTTAGTATTTTTCATAACTACTCCGCTTTTAAAAAATTATTACCAGGATAAACATATCCTGTTGTACGTAAATATATCAAAGTCATTTTGTAATTTCAAGAGTAAGTAATATTTTGTTGTATAAAATAATGTTTTAACACCGAATTATAATTATTCAATAGCGATAGCATACTAAAATATCTGATGCCGAAATTGACAAATAGAAAAATAGAACTTAGAGAAGCTTTTTTAGAATTGAATAATACTTGCAATTTCAACTGCGATTTCTGCCCTTATCCCCAAATGACAAGACAACAGAAATTAATGGAAAGAAATGATGCTTTAAAAATTATTGATGAAATATGCGATTCCTTTTCAATCGGGACGTTATCGCTTCATCTTTACGGTGAACCGATGCTCCATCCGAATATACTTGAAATTGCAGAATATGCTCAACAAAAAAAACTTAATGTTAATCTGACCACAAACGGTGTCCACCTTTCGAAAGATAAATTAATAAATTTTTTAGAATTTAATGTATGGCGGATTGTGTTGAGCGTACAGCATAACCGGGATCAGTTTGGAACGCGAAATTCGAAAAGCAAATTAATAGCCGATGAGTATTTTAATCATGTTAATAATGTGGTTAGATGCTTCTTCGAATATAAAAATGAGAATCCGGAATGTCTATCTAAACTCGAAGTTCATTATCTGACGACCGACGACATTAAACCGAATGTAAACTTTGTTGAAAGTGATGATGATGCCAATAAAGTTATCACTTATTGGGAAAATGAATTGGAGAAAAATATTAAAATTGACTCATTAAAAAGAAAAATTTATGATGATGAAACCGGCTATTTAATTGAATTAGCACCTGATACTTTTTTGAGATTTAAACCTGCAATAACATTTGGTAATTCGGTGGGAAATTATGATTCATCGGAATGTGAAACCGGTTTTTGCTTTTTCCCCTCAACAGTGCTTGCAATTTTATCTAACGGAGATATTGTGCCATGCTGTTTGGATTTCAACGGTGAAATGATATTGGGAAATGTTTTTACAGACGGCGGAATTAAAAAAGTGTGGGAAGGTAAATATGCTAAATCTATTCGAGATTCATTCAAAAATAAAGTGGTTATGTCAAAACGCTGCAGACAGTGTCTGGGCGGTAGTCATTTCGGCAGTCCGATTTAAGGATTATACTCCCAAGTCAATCGGGATTACCTAACCGGTAACTAATGAAGCCTCATTAAAAAAAACCAGTTTACTAATAAAGCCACCTCATCTAAATACCCAGCTCATCCTAATGATCGTTCAGATTTAATCAGCTGCACAATCTTCCAATCTTTTTTCATTGCTGATATAATCGGCGGTGGAGCAATCCAGCCCGGGCAGACAGCATAAATTTCATTTCAACTGTTGATTTAGTTTTTTGCTAATTCAATTATTGCATTCACTGCTCTTTCATCCTCACAACTGCTTAAACTGTAAATTGCCGCTTTCCTGATTGATAAACTTGGATGCTCTTTTGCCAATTCAATTAAATATGATAAATGTTTTTCGGATTCACTTGCTAAAGTATAAACCGCCCGTTTTTTGATTTCAATATCCGGATCATTTTCAATGAAATCTTTAAGCGCAAGTTCAGCCTTTTTTACGGCTCTATTCCCAAGTCCGTAAATTGCGTGCTCTCTAAAATCTCTTACTTTACTGTGCTTTGCTAATTCGATCAAATCATCCAACGCCTCATCGCTTTCAATAAAACTTAGTGCCATTACTGCTTGTTCACCAATATCATTTATTTCAGTTGCGATTATTTCTTTCAAAATTCCGAAGGCTTCATTATTGTTTTGTACCCCAATCCAAAAAACTAGATTTTCTTTTGCTTCATTATCATTCAATTCATAAAATATTTTTTTTAAATAGTTAGTAACCTTTTCCTGATCAGTATGAATACCAATTGCAGGTATGAAATATTCAATCATTTCAGAGTTTTCTGAATCCTCATACATTTTAATTAGTAAATCCAAACTCTGTTTGCTGTCTGCTTTTCCAAGCCAAATGAGAGGCATGTTATGTAAATCAATATTCAGCGAAAGATTACATATCGCCAGTTCTTTGAAATCTTTTATCCCTTTAGCGGATTTATTATATCGCATCAGAATAGCTGTATCGTCAGGATTGCTCTCATCATTAATGATTCTACCATTTATAATTGCTACTGAACCGTTTGAATTTTTTGAGATGCCTGAGGACTTTAAAACAATCTTACTTCCTTCAGAATTACCTCCCGTTGTCAACAATTCGCGAAGGCTCGAGTGTTCATGATCATCAAATATATAAGTACCGACGGAAATTTTAGTTTTGTTTTTTGAGTCAATCGAATACCCGAGCCAGAAATTCCCCTCGGTAGAAGAATTTGTAAATGCTGCCTCTAATTCTTCAGTCAGGTTATTTATTGGTGCATCAATTTTCAAATTTGTCTGTGCGTTCAAAGTAAAAATCAACATTACAAAAATCAGCAGTTTCATAACAATTCCCCCGTTTACAATTAGTTTTTAAGTAAGTCCAGTAAAGCCTTTTGCGCATCCGGATGATCAATTTGACCTAAGGCAGAAACCGCCGCTTTTCTTACATCACTATTAGTATCATCTTTTATCACTTTAACCAGAAGAGGGATTGCATCAGGGCTGCCTGTACTTCCGAGTGCATAAACGATTGCCTTTCGGGTATCGGAATCTTTCTCAGTCGCTAATAATTCACTTAGTACCTTTACTCCATCTGAAGTCTCGGCAGCGTTATTCACAAAGCTGTTAATCGCAGCCCGCCGAATATCTTTATCGGTTGATTTCTGTAAAATCTCTTTCAAGGCATTTGCTACTTTTGTACCGCCAATATTTCCAATCGAATAAACCGCTGCCTTAGCCAATTCCTTATCCTTTTCCGTCAATGCAATATTTGTAAGAAAAGGAACAACATCAGAAATATCCGAATCACTTAATGAATAGAGTGCGGCTTTGCGGACATCATTTGATTTTGCGGATTTTAAAACTTTCTTTGCTGCCTCAACAGATTCTTTACTACCGAAATTTCCCAAAGCATAAACTGCCGCCTTCGCTAATTCGGGTTCAGTTTCATTTATGGCAATGTCCGTGAGATAGGGTATAACATCGGAGATATCAGAATCAGCCATTGAATAAAGTGCCGCCTTCCGAATCTCTAAATTTTTAGACGTTTTCAGTACTTTTTTTGCAGCTTCAACAGATGCCTTGCTGCCGAAATTTCCCAGAGCGTAAACTGCAGCTTTCGCCATTTCAGAATCTTTATCGTTAATTGCGATATCTGTAAGAAACGGTATCACATCGGAAATATCGGAATCAGCCAATGAGTAAAGTGCGGCTTTTCTAATTTCTATTGACTTAGAAGTTTTCATAATATCCTTTGCTGCCGCTACTGCTTCTTTACTTTCGAAACTGCCTAGAGCATAAACTGCAGCTTTAGCTAATTCAAGATCACCTTCATTTAAGGCAACATCTTTCAGAAGCGGAACGATATCAGCTTGTTCGGTTCCGGTTAAAGCATAAATCGATGCCTTCCGAAGTTCAGTATCCTTAGAAGTTTTTAAAATATTTTTCAGAGCTGCAATTGCTTCCGGACTGGAATTACTACTGATGGCAAGGACGGCATTTCTTCTTAAATCTGAATCTTTTTCCGTATTTACAATTTCAACCAGTTTTTTTAAAGCTGCCGGAGCTTCAAAATTTCCGAGAGTGTAAATTATTTTCTCTTTATAATTTTTATTAGTTTTAGAATTATATAAATCAATAATTACATTGAGTGATTTTTCGTCCGATATATTCTGAAGTGCATAAAGTGCTGCTATACTTACCTCTTCATCCTCTTCTTTTTTCATATTTTGAATTATAACCTGATAATTTGTTTTACCCTGCTTCACTAATTTTTGACCAACCACTATCATGTTTGACCGCGCATCATCCGCCCAACTGCTTCTTTTATTATTTTTAATAAAATCTTGATAGCAGTTAAAAACATCTTCTAAATTTGCCCCGGTTTTTTCGCGCGAGTAGCAAAGCCAAAAGCTGGCATCATCCTGCCATTTACTTTTCGGATAATTTTTTAGAAATGATTCAA
>JAENZU010000106.1 GCA_016841125.1 Melioribacter sp.
GTTATTTTGTTCGGCACAATTGCCGGACTCTACTATACAGGAGTACAATCATTAAGTGAACAAAATATTGCAGACTACGGAATGCAGCAGATAATAAGCAATGCCGACTCATACTCAGCGCTGCTATGGGCAAGTCTATTGGCTAGTGCGGTTGCGGGTATAATGACTATTTCACAACGAATATTAAATCTCAATGATATAGTGAGTGCATGGAATAAAGGTGTTCAGTCGATGGTTTTTGCATGTATCATTCTAGTTTTCGCCTGGGGTATCAGCGCAGTAACAGTTGAGATGAAAACCGCTGACTACTTAATTTCAATTTTAAGTGATCAATTAATGCCTCAGTTACTGCCTGTACTGATTTTTATTTTGTGTGCATTGATAAGTTTTTCAACCGGAACAAGCTGGGGAACAATGGCAATAATGATGCCTCTGGTTATACCGCTTGCCCACAGCATTTGCGTGCATAACGGACTGGATTTAGAAACAACCAGATTGATAATTTATGGTGTAGTCAGTTCAGTATTAACCGGTTCAGTTTTCGGCGATCACTGCTCTCCGATTGCAGATACTACAATTCTTAGTTCAATGGCATCAAAATGCAATCATATAGATCACGTTAAAACACAGTTGCCATATGCACTTGTAATTGGTTTTACATGCATGCTGCTTGGGGATCTTCCGTCTGCATTCGGACTCAATCCGTTTATCTCGATCGTGCTAATATTTGCCGTACTTCTAGGAGTAATTTTATTTTTCGGCAAGAAACTTCCCGAAGCGATTAATTGATTACATTTTTGTAGAACGAATGAACCAATTCTGCTTTAGCTTTTCCTAATACTTTTGTTAATTCATCTACACCGGCGTTTTTTATATGATCTAAACTGCTGAATTCCCTCAGCAAATTTTCCGCCGCTTTTGGACCAATTCCTTGAATATCGAGTAGCTCGGTAGTAATAGTTCTTTTTGATCTTCTGTCCCGGTGGAATGTAATTGCAAACCTGTGTGCTTCATCCCTTATCTGCTGTAGAAGTTTTAGCGAAGATGAAGTTTTCGGAATTGTCTGTGCCTCTGAAACTCCGGGAATGAAAACCTCTTCCAACCTTTTTGCTAACCCGATAATCTCAAAATCTTTAAGACCCAAATTTTTTAATATTTCTATTGCACTTGAAAGCTGCCCCTTACCGCCGTCTACCATTATTAAATCGGGCAGCGTCTCATTTTCTTCTATTATTTTTCTGTACCTTCTTTCAATCACTTCCTGCATACTTGCAAAATCATCAGGTCCGTCAACATCACGGATGATAAATTTCCTGTATAAACTTTTCTTCGGTTTGCCTTCAACAAAAACCACTAAGCTGGCAACGGTATCAGTGCCCTGTAAATTCGATATATCAAAACACTCAATCTTCAGAGGTATTTTTTTTAAATGGAGATCCCGTTTTAATGAAGAGAGAACGTAAGGCACGTTGCCTTCGCGCTTCGATCTCTGTATCTGAATTTCTTTTAATTGCAGTATTGCATTTTGCTTGCACATTTTCACCAATGAAAGATTGTCGCTTTTCCTTTGGGGTACGGCAAATTTGATTTTTCTCTCCGATTTGGAGCTAAGCCAATCTAAAAGTGAATCATCTTCAAACGGCATAACTTCCAAAACAATTTCTTTTGGGATTTCAACATATTCGTTGTAATAAAATTTAATAACTGCAGAGTAAATTTTATCTATTTCTTCGTCATGTTCACTGCTAAGGTTCAGTTGTTTTTTACCCACAAGTTTCCCATCGCGAATATTGAGGATAGTAGCTGCAACATCTTTTCCCTCAATGGCAGCCGCCAAAATATCCCGGTCTTCAAAATCAGTTGTTACAATTTTTTGTTTTGATGAATAAACTTTTAGTTTTTCTATTCTATCCCTTGTCTCTGCAGCTTTTTCAAAATTCAATTCCCTGGAAGCGGTATTCATTTTGATCGTCAAATCTTTGATTAGATCTTCAACTTTACCCTTTAGCAGTTTGATAACTTCATTCACCATTTCCTGATATTCAAGTTGACTGATCAATCCTTCACAAGGACCGTCGCATTTTTTAATATGGTAATCCAAACATACTTTTACTTTTTTTTGTTTTATCGAATTGGCATCGATGAAATATTTACAGCTTCGAATTTTGAATATTTGGTTTATCATTCTTAGCGAGGATTTCATCTCCCGAACATTTGTGTAAGGTCCGAAATATTTAGAACCGTCGCGTATGATCTCCCTCGTTGAGAATATTTGGGGATAAGGTTCGTTTGTTACGCGAATGTAAGGGAAAGACTTATCATCTTTTAAATTTACGTTGTAACGGGGTTTCAACTCTTTAATTAAGTTGTTCTCCAATATCAGGGCTTCAACCTCACTGTCCGTTACAATAAGTTGGATATCTGCAATTTTATTAACCAGGGCTTGAGTTTTAGGTGAATCGTACCTGTTTTGAAAATAGCTTCTAACTCTATTTCTTAAATTTTTTGCTTTCCCAACATAAATTACTTTGTCCGCATCATTTAGAAATTGATAGACGCCGGGATCTTTCGGAATATTTTCAAGTTTAGATTTTAACTTTTCTTCAATCATATTTAATGTTTGTGCTATAAACTTTCTGCAAGTTGCAGAATAGGGCTTTCTAATTCAACCCATTTCTAAAATTTTCAAATCAGATTGAATTAAAAAAAATGATATATATTTATCCTTCAAAGTTTAGTGCGGCAAGATGGTTCATGCGCGTAAAAATAAAAAAAGGCTGAACAATGCCAGCCTCTATTAAAATCATCTTGATCAAAAATCAATCAAATTTATAGCCTTTCGGAATTACTACAATTCCGGTGTCGGAAACTTTAAATCGTTTTTTATCTATTTCGGAATCGAATCCAATCTCTGCATTTTCCGGGATATCAACATTTTTATCAATTATGGTTCTCCTAATTCTGGCATGTCTTCCAATATTGCAATTATCGAAAATAATTGAATCGGTAACATAACTGTAACTATTTACTCTAACATTAAAACCGATTATAGATCGTTCTACAAGTCCGCCTGAAACTATAGATCCATCTGCAACAAGAGAGTTGAAAACTCTTCCAACACGTTCCCCCTCGTGCGATAGCGTTTTAGCCGGGGGATACTGTAGCTGTTTCGTGCGCAGAGGCCAATTAAAATCGTATAAATTAAAATGCGGGTTAACCTGAATTAAATCCATACTTGCAGCGTAGTAACTGTCCAAAGTCCCGACATCAACCCAGTAAGGTTGTAATTTTTTATTCTCATCTTCAAATCTGTAAGAGCGTATGTTATATCCTTCTTTAATCATGTAGGGAATAATATGTTTCCCGAAGTCATCATTAGGAATTTTCTTCTTTGTCATATCATCCAATACCTTTTTAATTACTGCGGTATTGAAAACATAAATACCCATATTAACAAATGCTGAATCCGGTTTATCCGGCGCAATAGGTGGATTCTCAGGCTTTTCCACAAATGAAAGGACTTTATAGTTCTCATCAATTTCTAATACGCCGAATCTGTTTGCTTCATCTTTCGGAACATACATACTTGCAATAGACAGGTCTGCTTTCTTTTCAAGATGATATTGAAGCATCTTTAAATAGTCCATTTTGTAAATATGGTCGCCGGATAAAATTAATACCCATTTGAAATTCCCGTCTTCCATTAAGTTCACATTTTGATGTAATGCATTTGCGGTGCCCAAATACCAGTTGTTGCTGATTTTCTGCTGCGGAGGAACAGAGTAAATAAACTCACCCAATTCCGGATTGAAAATATTCCAGGCTTCATAAATGTGACGATTCAATGAATCAGATTTGTACTGTGTAAGCACATAAATTTTTCGTAAACCGGAGTTAAGACAGTTTGATAAAGCGAAGTCGATAATTCGATACTTTCCGCCGAACGGTACAGAAGGTTTTGTTCTATCTGCTGTTAGAGGGTTAAGACGTTCTCCTTGACCGCCTGCTAAGATCATGGTTAACGTATCCCTAATCATAGTTGAACCTGTGAATGCCATACTTAACCTTTTTTTTTATAAATAATAATTAATTTAGAATTGATTGACAGTAAAAGAAATCGTTAAATTCTGATGTAATATTTATAAATAAAGATTGCGCGTGTGAAAGTCAAGAAAAATAATTTAATACTCCTCATTCTATCCGCCATACTTGGTTTGGTTATCGTGGTAATGTTTTATGTAAAGCCATTCGACCATTTAATACCGGGCGCTGAATTTGCCAAAATTGCTTCGGCTAATAATTTTAACCTGCGATCATTCTCGATTTCGACAATTAGTGATTACAACACTCAAACGCAGTATAGCATTGATGTACTGCATTACGACATGAATATGGACCTTTATCCTGAAGAGGAAATGCTTATAGCTGATGTGACTATAAAAGCAGTGTTGAGAGATTCGGAACTTGACGAAGTTCATTTAAATTTTTATGATAATTTCGATATCCACGAATTTAGTGTTAACGGAAAGAGCACTGATTTTTCGATTGATGACGGGCTGCTCACTTTCGACTACCCAAAATCTAAACATGATACTTTATATATACGTGTGAAATATAAAGGCACGCCGGAGGATGTGGGACTTGGTTCTTTCTCATTCGATAAACTCGCCGACGGAAGTTTAGCAGTTCATACTTTGAGTGAACCGATATATGCCTCAACCTGGTTTCCCTGTAATGATATCCCCTCAGACAAGGCATTGATGGACATTTATATTTCCAATAAATCCGATAAAGTTTCTGTGTCTAACGGAAATCTGATCTCGGTTGAAAATAATGGAGATAGATCAACCTATCACTGGCGCACGGTTTATCCTATTTCTACATACCTGATTGCAATTTATTCAGCGGATTATAAATCGTTTCAACAAAATTATGAATCAATTTCAGGTGATACGATTCCTCTTTATTTTTATGCATACGATTATGATTTCGATAAAGCGAAGGTTGACTTTGACGGACACATAGAATATTTGAGGATATTTGAAGAGTTATTCGGTGAGTATCCGTTTACAAAAGAGAAATATGGTGTTGCAGAATTCGGATGGGAAGCAGGTGCGATGGAACATCAAACAATAACCGGTATGGCTTCACGACTTATCGGCGGAAATAATATGTTCAAAGATATTTATATTCACGAACTGGCTCATCAATGGTGGGGCAATGCAGTAGGACCAAAATCATGGATGGACATTTGGCTGAATGAAGGTTTCGCAACTTATTCCGAAGCACTTTATTGGGAAAAAGTAAGCGGACCGCGAGCGCTGCGTTCTACAATGGCTGCAAAATATGATGAATATTTGGGCGGCAAATTATCAGACCCCGGTACATTTATATTTAATAGAATTGTTTATAACAAAGGTGCTTGGGTGCTTCACATGCTTCGTAAGGAAATTGGCGATGAGAAGTTTTTTGAATTTCTTAAAAGTTATTACACAAAATTTAAGTATTCAAATGCATCAACAAATGATATGCAGCAGCTTTGCGAAAAAGTTATCGGTAAAAAATTAGATAAATTTTTCGATCAATGGGTTTATAACGGGATAGGAATTATTGATGCGGAATACACCTGGCAAAGCGAAACCGATGATAAACTTTTGTCCAAAACCAGCATTCATATAAAACAGGTGCAGGATGGCTACGACACTTATTTTTTCCCGCTGGAAATTGAGTTTATCGGCACCGAACCAAATATTAAAACAACACTTGATTTTTATATCACTTCAAAAGATACTACTTTAAATTTGGTTACAGACTTCAACCCCGTCAAAGTCAAACTGAATCCCGATAATTGGCTGCTGGCAAATTTCCGTAATCAAAATCAATGATGGTTTGGGTTTTTGCAAAACTTCATTTAAATTTAATTTTTCAATAATTCAGAACAGCACAATTGAAGGATACCTATTATTTTATTTCCGATCTGCACTTAGGATTGTTAACGGCCGAAATCGAAAAAAAGAAAGAACGATCTCTGGTTCGTTTACTTAATTCTTTTGAAAGCGATGCGAAGGAACTATTTATTCTCGGCGATCTTTTTGATTATTGGTTTGAATACAGAAGGGTTTACCAAAAAGGATTCTTCAGAACTTTAACTGCTTTAAGTGATCTAGCAGAATCGGGGACTGAAATTCATTACCTTGTAGGCAACCATGATTTTCTTCACCGGGATTTTTTTAAAAAAGAAATTGGTGTAAAAATTTATGGTAATCCAATTACCCCGGAAATTGAAAACAAAAAGTTTTTTCTAGGGCATGGAGACGGTCTTGTGAAAAATGATTTGGGATATAAAATTTTAAAGAAGATTTTAAGGAACAAGTTTCTCCAAAAATTGTATTCATTACTTCATCCTGATTTTGGTATCTGGCTGGCAAGTTCAACCAGTAAAACAAGCCGCAATTATACAAAAGAAAAAGATTACGGTGAAGGTGACGGATTGTTTGAAACTGCAAAAATAAAAATTGACGAAGGTTCCGATTACGTATTGTTTGGTCATGCGCACCAAAGAGTATTTAAAGAATATAAGCACGGATACTATATTAATTTAGGTACCTGGCTGGATAAACCCTGTTATGGGAAATTTAAAGATAATAAGTTCGAGATTTTAGACTGGGAATAATATGCCGAAAAGTAAATCCTCAAACTCCAATAATACTCCGTTAAAGAAAAATAAAAAATTGGATAAGAAAAAACTCAAGTGGTCCATAATTAGTTTCATCGTAATAGTATTTGTTCTGGGCGGCTTCTTCTTTTTTGATCATGTATTCAGCGGACTTCCGTCACTCGAACAATTGGAAAATCCCAAGCAAAGTTTAGCAAGTAATGTGTTCAGCGACGACGGAGAATTAATAGGGCAGTTTTTTAATGAAAATAGGGTGGAGGTGAATTTAGACAGTATTCCCAAATACCTGATAAATGCTTTAATAGCTACCGAAGACCGGGACTTCTACGACCATTGGGGAGTTGATGTTGAGCGGTTCATCAAAGCAATGATCAAAAATGTTTTATTTTTTAGTCGTGAAGGGGCAAGTACAATTACACAGCAGCTTGCAAAAAATCTGTATGAATTTAAGGTTGGGCGCGAGTCTTATTTTGCCACCGTTGTTCGAAAAGTGCGTGAGTGGATTACAGCAATTCAAATTGAAAAATCTTATACCAAGCAAGAAATTTTGGCGATGTACTTAAACGAATCTTATTTTGGAAAACGTGCGTATGGAATTGAGAGTGCTGCCCACATTTACTTTAATAAGAAAGCCAGTGAACTTACTTTACCGGAATCCGCTTTATTTATTGGACTTCTAAAATCAAGCAAATATTACGATCCGGTTAATTACTACAACAGCGCAGTAACCAGAAGAAATCTTGTAATGTATAATATGGTAGATGTGGGATTTTTATCCAAAGAAGAATTTGAAAGATATAAACAAGAACCGATCAGACTCTCGATGGAAAATATTTCATCTGGCTTTAAAATAAACACCGCTCCATATTTTGTTGAGCATGTTAGACGCCAACTTGAATCAATGTCGGAAAAATATGACTTCAATCTACACGAAGACGGACTAACGATCTACACAACAATTGATACACGAATGCAGCGGATTGCCAACCGTGCTACCAAAGAGCACCTTGACGAGTTTCAAAAACAATTCGATAAATTCTGGAAGTGGAGTAAGAATAGACCGCTGCTTAATGAATTGCTGGATAAAGCAATAAGCAAACGGATCGAATTTATTAGTGCACCAACCAGTGAAGCCAAAAAAGAAGTGTATGACAGATTAATAGACAATGTTGCATTTGTTGATTCCATACAAAAAATAGCTGAAACCATTGAGGTTGGATTCGTAGTTTTGAATACGAAAAACGGCGACATTAAAGCAATGGTTGGCGGAAGAGACTTGAACAACGGACTCGGATACAATCACGTTACTCAAATGAAAAGACAGCCGGGCTCAGCCTTTAAACCGATAATTTATACAGTCGCACTTGATAACGGGCTCTACCCCGCATATCCGCTGCTCAATCAGCCGTTCATTTACGGGGAAGGAGAAAATGCATGGAGCCCGAGCAATTTTGATAATTCAACCGGGGGATTTACACCTCTGCGGGATGCACTCAAAGAATCACTCAATTTAATTTCCGCACGACTAATAATCGAAGGTTACGTCGAGTTATGGAAAGTTGGAGTTTTTGCATCCAAAATGGGAATTAAAAGCAGGTTGAATCTTGTCCCTTCTATTTCCCTTGGCACCTCTGAAGTAAATCCTTTAGAACTTGTATCAGTATATGCAACACTTGGTAATCATGGTATTTATAATGAACCTATAGCAATTAGAAAGATAGAAGATAAAGACGGAATTTTAATTGATGTGTTTTCACCTGAATCCAGGGAAGCTATTGAGGAGGAAACGGCTTATATAATGACAAATATGCTTCAGACAGTTATAGATGAAGGAACCGGAGTTAGAACGCGGTCGATTCACCATTTTATGAGACCCGCAGCAGGGAAAACCGGTACAACACAGGACTACGGCGATGCCTGGTTTGTTGGGTTTACTCCACAGCTTGCAGGCGCCGTTTGGGTTGGTTTTGATGATAGAAGAATTTCATTTACCGGCAGCTACGGACAGGGTGCTAAAGCAGCGAACCCGATTTGGTCTAACTTTATGCGGGAAGTTTATGACTCGCTGGATTTACCGCTGGAATATTTTGAACCTCCGGCGAATGATAACGTTGTAACTGTCAATTTTTGTAAAGAGACTATTTTTGAGTTGGGTGATCCAAAATTATATTCGAATGACTGCACCAGCGGTATTTTGCGCGATATAATAAAA
>JAENZU010000107.1 GCA_016841125.1 Melioribacter sp.
ACAAAGGACTATGACGGAGGAAATGTTGCCGTTAAAAAAGATAATCTGACTATAAAGGATAAAGAATTTGTAGTTCTGGTTGGACCTTCCGGATGCGGAAAATCAACTACATTAAGAATGATCGCTGGTCTCGAAGAAATTACCGAAGGGGAACTATTTATCGAAGGAAAACTTGTTAACGATATTTCCCCCAAAGATAGAGATATAGCGATGGTATTCCAGAACTATGCACTTTATCCGCATATGACGGTTTATGATAATATGGCTTTTGGATTAAAGTTGAGGAAGTACAGCAAAGAAGAAATTGATGAGCGGGTACGGTATGCGGCAAAAATTCTTGGAATAGAAGATTACCTTAAGCGTAAGCCCAAAGCACTATCGGGCGGTCAGCGTCAGCGTGTGGCTGTGGGAAGAGCAATAGTTAGAAAACCCAAAGTGTTTTTATTTGATGAACCGCTGAGCAATCTTGATGCAAAACTTAGAGTTCAAATGCGCACGGAGATTTCTAAACTTCATCACAAACTGGAAGCCACGATGGTTTATGTAACCCATGATCAAACTGAAGCGATGACGATGGGGGACAAAATTGTAATTATGAAAGATGGAGTGGTTAATCAGATAGACACACCTCTCAACCTTTATAATAAGCCTGCAAATAAATTTGTTGCCGGATTTATCGGCAGTCCATCAATGAATTTTATTGAGGGAAAAATTGTCGACAATGATGGGCAAAAGTTTGTGTCGGATGATCAAACTCTAACTATGCCAATCCCATCAAGAAGACGAGATGCTTTAAAGAGTTACATCGACAAAGAAATTATTCTCGGGATCCGCCCGGAAGACATTCATGCAAAAGTTAATGACCCCGAAAAATCAGTAACGCCTATTAATGTAAATTTGGAAGTTGTGGAACCGATGGGCAACGAAATTTTCATCTATTTTAATATCTCCGGGACAGAGATTATTTCCCGTGTAGGTGCAATGGAACCTCCCGTGCCGGGTAGTAAAATGACGTTCTATTTGGATTTGGAAAAAATTCACTTTTTTGATAAACAGAGTGAAGCGTCGATCAGATAAATTTAGATTATACAAACCATACAATTTAAAAGCGGACGGATTAAATGAGTTTATTTAAGTCCGATGATAATTGGATACTCACCGAAAAAAAATTTTCAGCTCAATCAAATCCTGCGATTGAAGGTGCTTTTACTCAAGGAAGCGGATACCTGCATATTAGGGGCTCGCTAGAAGAGCACTTAATTGATGCACTTCAAAATGAAGATTACCTTCGTATGCCTGCTAACGTTACATCAGAAAAATTCAGAACTAGCAAAGCAAAGTTGGGGACATATGTTCCGGGGGTATTTTGTAAACATCCTACTCTGAACAATCAATTGGTCAATCTTCCATATTTTGCTGGCATTGAAATAACAGTTGATGGAGAGAAATTAGATTTAGAAAAATCGGTTCTTCAAAAAAACGAGAGATCTTTAAATCTTAGAAACGGTTTATTAAAAAGGGTGATCACTTGGAATACAAAGTCAGGGGCAGAAGTTAATATACTTTTTGAAAGATTTGTAAGTCTCACTCAAAAGCACTGTCTGTTCCAACGAGTTGAAATCTCCGGCAACAGAGATACTGAAATAGAATTAAAAGCCGGTATTGATGCCGATGTGAGAACTAATGGTTACGATCACTTTAGAGAAATTCATTTCGAAAATACTGAAGAGAATATTATCCAAAATAAGTTAACACTTGACAGTGGTGTTGACGTGACTATCGTATCCCAATTATTAGGCGGCGACTTAGAATGGAATCCTATCTTCGAAAAAAGAAGAGCACGTTTGGTCTCTAAATTTCAATTGGATAACGGTTCTAAAAAAGTAATTGAAAAAAGATCATGTATTTGCACCGGGATTGATTTGGAAAAAATCGATCCGCTGAATGAGCTTATTTCATTCAGGCATGTCAGTTTTGGAAAGCTATTTGATGAGCATTGCAAAGTTTGGGATGAAAGATGGCAAAAATCTGATATTGAAATTGACGGAGATGCGGAATCTCAAATTGCGATGAGATTTTCAATTTATCATCTCCTCAGATCACATGCTGACGGCGATCCGAGAGTTGCGATAGACGCCAAGGGTTATGCCGGCGATGCATATTGGGGAAGATTTTTTTGGGATACCGAAATGTATCTGCTTCCATTCTATTCATTGACTGCCCCCGATAAAGCCAAAACATTAACCGACTATCGAATACAATCTTTAAATGGTGCAAAATCCAATGCTGAAAGATATCTAACAGAAGGTGCAAAGTATGCCTGGGAGGCTGATCCCGATGGAATCGAATGCTGCCCAAATTGGCACTACGCAGATCATGAAATTCATATCACTGCGGATGTGATGTATGGACTAATTTACATCTCCAAAGTTTTAAATGATAAAAATTATTTAGCTAAAGATGGGTTCGAAGTTATCCTCGAAACCTCAAAATATTGGATACATAGGATCGACTGGTCCAAAGGATTAGAAAATCCTCAGCTTCTAGGTGTTATGGGACCGGACGAATATAAACCTTTCACAAATAATAATTTTTATACGAATATGATAGTAAGATACATTCTTCAAATTTCTTTTGAAGTTTTGAAGGATAGAGTTGATGATAAAGAATTGATGGAAAAATTGGGCTATGCAAAAGATTATTTGCCGTTAAGAAAAATTGAAAATGAAATTTATATGCAATGTGATGATTTTGAAATATTCGGCGACGCGCAGTTTGATGATTATTGGAGTGATAAAACAAGAACATTTGCATCGCAAGTTTCGCAGGAAAGACTTTACAGAACAAAATGTTTGAAACAGGCAGATGTTCTTATGGGAATGTTTTTATTTCCTGATCAGTTTGAAAATAGCGAAATAGAAATAGCTTACGATTATTATCTTCCTATTACTACTCATGATTCGTCTTTGTCTTCGGGAATACATTCAATAATTGCCTCAAGGCTCAACCGTTCTGATGATGCTTGGAATTTTTGGAAACAAAGCGCTTCTATTGATTTGAATGGCGGTTCAGCAGAGGGGATACATATTGCGAATGCGGGTGCAGCGTGGATGGTTTTTATTTTGGGGTTTGCCGGATTACAGTCCCCGATAGTTTCAGAAATATTGTGCTTAAAGCCTAAGATACCGAGTAAGATTACAAAACTTTGCTTTCCACTAATTTGGAAATCACAAAAAGTGTTTATAGAAATTACAGAAGAACAAGTTGTTGTTACGAATAAGGATTCAGCCGAAATTGAGGTGCAGGTGAATTCCGAACGAAGAAAAATTAAAGCCGGTTCAATAGAAGTTTTCAAAATAAATTAGGATTTAGAGAAATGATCAAAGCCGTAATATTTGACCTCGATGGTGTAATTGTTTCCACGGATGAATATCATTATCTAGCATGGAAGTATTTAGCCGATGAATTGGGGATACCTTTCGACCGTGAATTAAACCATAAACTCCGAGGGGTGAGTCGCTTAGATAGTTTAAAAATTATATTGCAGCATTCTAATGTTGATTTTGCTGATCATGATCTTGATGAACTTACTGACAAAAAGAATAGCTATTATAAAAATATGCTACAAGAGCTCAGCGCAAGGTCAATATTACCTGGGGCGAAAGAACTTATTGAAAGCTTAAGATCAGTAAAAATTAAAATTGCCGTTGCCTCTTCCAGCAAGAACGCAAAGACCATTCTATCAATGATAAAATTGTTTGATAAGTTCGATGTGATTACGGACGGCAATGATATTGAAAATTCAAAACCTGATCCCGAAATATTTTTATTGACTTCGAAAAGATTAAATGTGCCTCCGGAAGATTGTGTTGTTATTGAGGATGCAGAAGCCGGTATTGAAGCAGCAAAAAAATCCGGGATGAAGCAAATCGGAATCGGGACTAATGAAAGCTTACCTAACGCTGATATAATCAAAAAAGATTTATCTGAAATATCTCTAAATTTTATTCTCTCCCTTTAAGAACAACTGCTAGTTTATTTCAATCTCATACTTTTCAAAATTTGATGCTTCAAATAATAGTGACTTGCAGTTTGGTTGATTTAAAGAAACATGATTTCCATTTAATTTTACCTTAGCCGAATTAAATTCTTTTTGAAATTTTAATTCAACCATTAATTCCTTTGAGTTTCGGACCTTGTAATTTAGATCGAATATGTGACCATGCCATTTTAAATTACTTATCCCATAAGTTTTACCTGCAATTAAAAGCTCTACCGGCAGTGAGGGGGAAAGTAAAAAATTATCTTCGCTGCCGATGGTTTCTCTAAAACCAATAATATTGCGAATCACTAATGTAGGAAGTGTAGCTCCCCATCCATAATTTTCGCATCCGTTTAAATATTTTTCATCCATTTCAATAGGCCAGAATTCTGTTGCGACACCAGGAATTCGATAATTATACTTTTTTGGTAATCCGGTATCTCTGGTTCCAACTGTTTTTAAATTATTATCAGTATTCCTCTCATATATTCGATTCCCAGTTTCAAAAATTATTTTGGAGGTCAACTCATACAGCCCGGCATTCCAGGCGGCTTCAGTAAATGGGAACATGAATGAAGGCCAGTCGAGCCAATATTTTGGGTTTTCTTCAAAATATGAGAACATTGGTTTAATACTTTCTATTTGTTCGGTTGTTGCTACCCCAACCGCCAATGGGAGCAGCATCATGACATCATAATAATCTTTTAGAATGATCGGTTTTTCGGTGCGGGCATCAAAATCCCTGAACCATCCTTCGACAAACATGTTCTGTGTCCGTTCAATTCTTTCCTTTGCTAATCGTTCCCAATTAGGGATATCTTCTTTTTCACCGGCAATGTTTGCAAAGGCGATCATATTGTTAAATGCATTTGCCATTGTCGCTTCAACATCAACAGTTCTTACGTAAGTTGCTGTTTTTCCTTCTTCATTCTCAGCAATCAGAAAACGTTTGGAACCATCCTGCCCCGATTCCCAGCTATTATCACAATGAAACCAGCCATCCTCGTCAGTGCGGTTTTCAAGCCACCATTCTAAATATGATTTGAGATAAGGATACAATTTTTTTATCCATTCATCGTCTTTGTCTCTATTATAAATTGAAAGAATAACATGAAAGGGGAGTCCCCAGGTTGGAGCAGTGCCGCACTCTTGTCCGCTTTCACCAATCATATTAACGCTTCCGTCTTCGCGTGAGCAGGGCACATTCGGATCGACGGCATCTGCGAAAGTGCCGAAGATTACCTCCTTTGCCATTTCAATATCAGCATAGCTGTAGCACATCATATCAAGTGCAGACTCGCCGAGAACTGCACGAGGAGTGAATATTTGCATACCATCCCAATGATGTTTATAAATCCCCAGAGGTTGTCGAATTGTCATTCTTAATGTTTCGTAGTCATAAACCCAGCCTTGTTTCCAATTGTCATCCCAATCCCCGGTCAGCATTGATAATTGATCATAGAATTTTTTATCGTCATCAATTTTTTCTTTCAATAATTCGGAAGCATTTGCAACAACACTTTTTTGATTTCTTACGGTATAGGTCTCATTTACATTTCTTGATAACGCAATAACCATATTCTCTGAAGAGTTTGGTTCTACCTTGGTCTTATAGCTCATCATATTATAAACCGCATCATCAGTAAGTTTGCTTACATTCTCCGACGACTCAACATTATTATTTCTAATCCAGGTATTCCATTCTTCTTCATCAAATGTAGCTTTTCTTGCAATACTTTTCCTATCTGAACTTAAGGCAAATATATCACCGTAAGACCAAATTTTACTAATAGCCATATCCTCTTTATCATTGTAATTCCCTAATGTGCCGCCGATTCCCCACCAGCGTCGTTCTATAAATCCATAAATATTGGTAGCATGAATTGTAATCTCTTTAGATTTATCAGACTGATTTTGTAAATCCAAAATGCAGACTATTGAATTCTCACCGTGAAGAATATACTTTGCGTCAAATTCTATATCATTAAAATTAAAGTTGTAGCTCATTATATTTTTAGTGTGATAGGCTGAGTAGAGTTCGATGTTATTATTTTTATAATCTACTAATTCATGCAATGCAACGCCGTCGTAATAAAAACTAAGATGAAGAAAAGAGAGATAATTAACGTTTCTCATTGTACCTTCACCATAAGCCCATGGCATTCTTCTCGCCCAAAATCCAAATCCTACAGGCGGAACAGAACGGACTATACCACTTCTGTTATAAACTGCGCTATGATAAGGATTATCTAAATAACCGAATGGAACGTATTTTATTTTTGGAAAACTTTCGGGCAGCGTAATTTTATGTTTCATATTTTCGTCAAAGTTGTTTATTTATGTTAACGATAACATTAATTTTTGTATAGTTAAATTATCAAAAAGATTTTGTATTCAAAAACTGAATTATTAATAATTTCGGATCAATTGCATGTCAGACAAAGAGTTCGTTCAACTAAAAAAAACATTCAGTCTATTACTTGAAAAATTCAAACTCATTGAAGAGCAGGGTGGCAGCACTCATGAACTTAATAAAGAACTGAATTCCGCACTTAATAAGATTGAAGAAAATTTAGATGGTGTTGATATAAATGAAACTCTATTGGAACGTGAACCGAATGATCTGGAATCAATCAAGAAGTTAAGACCGGCAACAAAATTCAAATACCAAAATAATATATCAAAAAAAGATTATCGGAAAAAACTTGAAGGTGCATTTATTGGAAGGATGGCTGGATGCACATTGGGAGCTCCCGTCGAGCTATGGGATATCTCAAAAATGGAAATGCTTGCGTCTGAAAATGATCAGAAATTTCCTCCAATTGAGTTTTGGAATTATATCCCTTTTATGAATGATAGACGTTACAAAATATCTAAAATGAGTGAGTACACAAAGAATGATATGCAAGGCGTGCCGGTTGATGATGATATTGTTTATACAATATTAAATTTACTTTTGCTTGAAAAGTTTGGAATGAAATTTTCTACAGAGGATGTATCGAAAATATGGCTTGAATATCTACCTTATGCGTGCACGGCTGAAGAAGTTACTCTAAATAATTTAAGAAATGGATTTGATTGGTCACTCGCCGGTATGAAAGATAATCCTTATAACGAATGGATTGGAGCGGCAATTAGAGCAGATGCATTTGGATATGCTTGCCCCGGGAATCCTGAAAGAGCTGCTGAGTTAGCTTATAGGGATGCTTTTTTAAGTCATAGAAGAAACGGCATCTATGGAGAAATGTTTTGGGCTGCAGCTGTATCCGGTGCCTTTTTGGTTGATGACCCGATGGAGGCTGTTAAAATCGGGTTAACAGAAATACCAAGCGAATGTAGATTAGCTCACGCAGTGAAATGGGCTTTAGCCAATTTGGAAAAAATAAAAGATTATAAAAGTGCTAGAGAATTACTAGATACAAAATTTCCGGGAATGAGTTGGGTTCATACAATCAATAATGCTTGCGCAACTATTTTTGGTATGTGGCTCGGCGGTAGCAATTTCACAAAAACAATTGGTGCAACTGTAGCAATCGGACTCGACAATGACTGCAATGCAGCCACAGCAGGTTCTATTTTGGGTGCAATCAATGGGATTGTAAAGATCGATAAACACTGGTTCGAGAATTTCAATAATCAAATTAAAACATACATAATTGGTGAGGAGGTGTTTAACATCGACGATGTTTTAACTCGATTTGAGAGAATAGCATTTAGTCATACTGAAGAGTGATTTAAAAACAATTTTGTTGACTTTTAAATCCCAATTAACAAATTTGAGTTCATTGTTGTTAGCGTTAACAATTTTAATAGAAAATCTAATCATTTAAAGCATTATGCACCCAAAGTTAAAAATAACCGTAATTGGCAGCACTAATGTAGATTTGATAATTAAATCGCCAAGAATCCCCGCTGTGGGAGAAACGGTTATTGGAGGTGAATTTTTTTCTGCCGGAGGCGGTAAAGGAGCCAATCAGGCAGTTGCTGCTGCGAGAGCCGGCGGAGATGTTACATTCATTTCATCTGTGGGTTCAGATGACTTTGGTGCGAAATCAATTGAAGGATTTAAAGAAGATGGCATCAATACAGAGTTTGTAAAAATCTTTGAAAATTCAAGCACAGGCATTGCGCTTATTATGGTTGACAGTTCCGGTCAAAATAGCATTTCCGTTGCGTCCGGAGCCAATGTTGATCTTCTTCCTTCTGAATTCAGCGACGAAATCATTGAGAGAATAAAAAGTTCTCGTATTTTATTAATGCAGCTGGAAACTCCGATTGAAACAATTGAATATGCTGCTAATCTAGCTGCACAAAACAAAGTGTCTGTAATTCTCAATCCGGCACCCGCTCAAAAATTATCAGACGATCTTCTAAAAATAATAGACATAATTACCCCGAATGAAGTTGAAGCTGAAATGCTGACGGAAATTAAAATTGTGGATATTGATTCGGCTAAAAGTGCTTCAGAAGTATTACTGAAAAAAGGAGTCAAAACGGTAATAATAACAATGGGGTCAAAAGGATGTTATCTGAGAACAAATGAATTAGATTTTTACCAGCAGGCGTTCAAAGTTAATACTGTCGATTCCACTGCGGCAGTGGATGTTTTTAATGGCGCATTGGCTGCATCCCTATCATTAAATAAAAATATCATTGACTCGGTTAAATATGCTTCAGCCGCTGCGGCTATATCTGTTACAAAGATTGGTGCTCAAGATTCAGCTCCTAATAAAGATAAAATTGAATCATTCATGAAAAGTTATAAAACAAAATTAGAATAATAATGAAGAAGAATGGAATTCTAAATGTTCAACTATCAAAGGTAATTGCACG
>JAENZU010000108.1:0-4816 GCA_016841125.1 Melioribacter sp.
TGCTGCTGCGCCGGAACCAGCGTTTCCTACTCCTACTCGCTTATTTTTAAGTTTTTTGGGATTATCGATACCCGATTTTTTCTTTACAACCAATTGTGCCGGAGCTCCGTAGAAAAATGAAACCGCCATTACATTTTCATATTTTCTTTTATCTCTTGGAAGAGTTCCTTTTCTCCCGGCATAAACGTGACCCGAATAAGCTACACCGAATTGGGATTTACCGGAATTTACGATACGAATATTTTCGATTGATCCGCCGGATGAACTTGCGAGCACGCGGATTTTATGTTTTTTTGCAAGTGTAGAAATTGCGCTAGCATAATATTGAAATGTTCCACCGGAAGGTCCGCCGGAAAATTTATACATCTGAGCAAATCCGTTTTCAGCGGTGAAAAATATTGTGCAGATCGCAATTGTTAGTATTACCTTGAATTTTTTCATTCCCAACTCTCTATTTATTTTGGCAAACTACTTTCCTACAAAACAAAAAACACTGTATGCCTGTTAACTATTTGTTAACGTAATTCTAAAAAAATATTGCTGACAGATAATACCAACGGCTTAAATTAATTCAGATCCACACATAAAGTGTGAAATCACAAATACTCAGTGTATTCGGAGGCTATTCTCAACAATCCATATTTTATCTTTCTCCTGGCAAATAGATAGCTGCTAATTTCAAGGATAGCTTAATCAAATCAAAAAATAAAACAAAGTTGAGTTTAATCCAAGGAGAGAAAAAGTAGCAATTAGAATGAAGATCAGAAAGTTATTCGATTAGCTCCTACTAAGAACACGATAAACAAAGGGATTGTGATAGCTTGATACATCCTCATATATCTATCCATCCAGAATAATCATAGTTATTAAAGAGATTATTTTCTAAATAATCATCTCATCAAATGAATGAATTTTGTAAAAAATCAGAATCCCAAATTCACAAATTCATTCTTATAATATTAATTTTTTCATGCCTGATGTTTTCTCGGCATTAAAATAGTGTATTCTCCAAATTTGAGAAAATTGCGCTTAAGGACACATCAAGAAACTCTGATAGAATAAAACACTTCTATTAAATAAAATGAACTAGTTAAGAGCCATATCAGCTAATATTAGCAAATAGTTTAAATGTTTAACCTACCAAACAATAACTGCGGAAGACTATTCCCCTTTTAGAGTATACTAAAAAAAATACTTGACAATTGTAAAACACATAATTATATTCATTTTAGTTAAACGTTTAACCGAGATAATAAATGGCACCGACCATAAAAGATGTTGCTGAAAAGGCAAAAGTTTCAACCGCTACTGTATCATTGGTAATTAATGATAGTAAGCGAATTTCAGCCGAAACGAAAAAGAAAGTTCTAAAAGTAATTAAGCAGCTAAACTATCATCCATCAAAATCTGCACGCGATCTAGTCTCCCAAAAAACGGGCAATATCGGTTTTATTCTTACCGATGATCACTTTTTACGAACCGAACCTTTTTACACTAGAATATTTTTAGGTACCGAATTTGAAGCCCGCACCGGCAATTATTATATATTACTAGCGACCATCCCATCCGATTATGGTGACAAAAACACGTTGCCAAGATTTATTCTGCAACGCAGCGTTGATGGAATTATAATTGCCGGTAAAGTGCCAAATGCATTTATCACAAAATTGCAGGAATATGATCTGCCTCTGGTTTTTGTAGATTATAAACCGGAGATGCAAAAGTCTCCGTTGGTCTTAATAGACAATATTCAGGGCGGACTTCTGGCAGCCACTCATCTAATTAATTATGGTCATAGAAATATTGCTTTTATCGGAGGCGACATTTCCCACCCAAGTATTAGAGATCGCCTTACCGGCTACAATCGTGCATTAGATAATTCCGGTATTAAGCAGAATAAAAAATTTGTTCACACCAGCTCATCCTACCCCAATAGACAAAATGGTTATGATGCGGCTAAAATTCTTTTTTCAAAAAATAAAAATATCACTGCCGTTTTCGCATGTAATGATGCAATGGCGATTGGAGTAATGCATTTTTTGCGCGATAACGGATATTCAATCCCCCAAGATGTTTCGATAATCGGATTTGATGACGTGGAAGCCGATCTATTAATCGATCCTCCCTTAACAACTATCAGAGTCCCTAAGTTTGATCTTGGGGCCGAAGCATTGAGAGTGATAAAAGAGAGCATTAAAAATTCAAATACAAAGAATAAAATAATTTTGGTACCTGTTGAATTGATAGTTCGCGAATCAACAAAAAATATTAGAAAGAAATGATAGTTATGGAACATTCAAATTGAGGCAGATCATTAGTTAATGCTTTTATTTTAAGCAGCCAAAGTTTGTTTGGTACCTTGTATTTCTGAAAAATAATTCTTGCCACTGTAAGGGATTTCTTCTCTTCTGTATTGTCCATCTGTAAAATTAAGTATAGTAAGAGGATTTAAAGAGGTGTTCTACCAAAAGAAGTTTAGTTTTTTCTACTCCGAAGGATGTAGTTCCTTTTTCATCCTTTTGCCCTATAGAATTTTTTCGTAGATCTGCTAATATTTTGAAAAAATGAAGTCACAACACTCATTCAATAGTGCAGAAAATTTATGAGTGTATAAATTCAAGTAAATAAATCATCCGGTAATGTTCTATTAAAGTCTATTTAACCTAATTCAGCAACACCAACAGACGGTGAGAAAGCTATAAGATGAGAGCATCGGTTTTAAAAAGTACAAAAAATATTGTAGTTGAAGAGTATCCGCTCAGAGCGCTCAATAATGGCGAATTATTAGTGAAAGTTGCATGCTGCGGAGTATGCGGAACGGACAAGCATATATTTGAGGGTAAATCACTATCAAGTATTCCAATAATTTTGGGACACGAATATTCGGGAGTAATTGCTGATAAATCTCCAAATATTAAAAGATTTTCTATTGGCGATAAAGTAGTTATTGATCCGAATATAAACTGCGGCAGCTGTAAATATTGCAAAAAGGGCTTTGTTAATCACTGCGAAAATCTGCGTGCATTGGGAGTAACATTAAACGGTGGTTTTGCCGAATTTTCTATCATTCCCGATTCTCAAGCTTACTTACTTAAAAATGACTTTAATTTAGATGATGCTGCATTTGCCGAACCACTTTCATGCTGCTTAAGAGGAATTGAACACGCAAATATTAAACCCGGTAATTCTGTTGTAATTATCGGAGGCGGCTCAATCGGTCTGCTAATGGTTCAACTGGTTAATTTATGCGGAGCTGCCAAAGTAATTGTAATTGAAGCTGTGGAATCAAAAAGAAAATTAGCATCCCAGCTCGGAGCTGATCTTGCCTTAGATTCAACGGAAAAAGATTTGCAGGCAATTATAGTTGATTACACAAATGGCGGTGCTGATGTAGTGATTGAATGTGTTGGTAAGCGAAGCACAATAGAACAATCATTCGATCTAGTTGATAAAGGTGGTACTGTAGTAATATTCGGTTTAGTGCCTGTAAATGAAGTTGCAGAAATAAATCTGCATAAGATTTTCAGGAAAGAAATAAAAATATTCAATTCGTTCCTGAATCCATTTACATTCAATTCTGCTGTAGATTTGTTAATCTCAGGAAAAATTGATGTCTCGAGATTAATTACCTCTCAAACTACACTAAATAATATTAATGAAATATTCTTATCAAATAATTATTCGAGTAAAATAAAGATCCAAGTAAAAAATCAAAACAAGGAGGAGTAATGTTTAATTTATTCAAAGCATTAAAATGGTCAAGGGGATTATTGTTAATTCTTCTTGGCGGAACCTTTTCGGTTTTTGCCCAGAGTGGAATAAATGACTTTGGCAGTTTCGAACAGGACTTACCATCGTATTGGACAAAAGGATCAGAACCTGCAGGAGCCACACTAACCTGGGCAAAAGATCAATTTGTATCAATGGGAAGAAGTCTAAAACTGGAAAAAGCAGCAACCAGTGAAGCAGCAATGTGGCAGTCTGATAATATGGTAGATCTCTGGTCAGAACGACACTTCAAGGATGTAGATATAAAGCTGGGAATGACGTATAAGACAGAAGGAGTAAATACAAATCCAGCAAATGATGACCAGAAGTGGTATGTAACCTATACGTTCTACCGAGAAGACGGAACAACGATAGGCGAGAAGAAGTTCGAACTGGATCAGAGTTCGGCAAGTACAGCAGGCTGGGTAGAAGATACGACTGGAATAGGCGAGGTAATCTTACCTGAAGATTCCTACACAACGATAATTCGATTTGTAGGAGGGAAAGATGCAGTAGGAACGGTATGGACAGATAACTATGTATTTAACGGAAGAGGCGGTTGGGCAGGTCAGGATTGGAACTGCCAGTTGGGAGTACCGACAGGCTGGTTCTATTGGTTACCGCCGAATGGCGGAAATGACGGACAACTCTCCGACGGTTATGAAAGAACAGTAGTGACAGATGAAGAAGCCTATTATGGAAATTATTCTCTGAAGTTTGATATGCTGCCTGGAACTCATGACGGATTTGTCGGAACGAAAAAGTTTCAGCTAAATGAAGTTATGCCGGGCGATAAAATTAGAATAAGCGTATGGATAATGGGAGAAGACTTACAGCCGGATTCAGTAGCGGCAGTAGGAGATCAATGGAGTGTAGCAATCACCCCGATATTCCACAATACGGTAGGCAACAATGGAGGTTGGGGAGAATTCTGGTCAAGTGATATACCTTTGGTATTCCCAAAGACAACATCCTTTGGATGGACACAGTTCTACGTAGATATACCGGTACAGGAAGGAGCATTGGCATTATCAATAAGACTTCATCC
>JAENZU010000108.1:4826-8862 GCA_016841125.1 Melioribacter sp.
ACGTAGATATACCGGTACAGGAAGGAGCATTGGCATTATCAATAAGACTTCATCCACTTGGTCGTTTCCAGGGTACAGTTTTCATGGATGGTTTGAATGTTGAAAAGATAAATGATGTAACTGATGTTAAAGATCAGTTTTTACCGACTGATTATGCATTATTCCAAAACTATCCAAATCCTTTTAATCCAAGTACTATCATAAGTTATGCTTTGCCTCAAAACTCAGAAGTGTCATTAAGTATTTATGATATGCTCGGCAGCGAAGTTAAGACATTGGTAAGTGAGTTTAAGAATGCAGGTATGCATAATATCACATGGAATGCCGATGATAACTACGGTAAAAAAGTAACATCCGGCGTATATCTTTATGTAATTAAAGCCGGTGATTTTTATCAAGCAAAGAAGATGATAATGCTCAAGTAAGCTGGACTTTTTGAAGAGAGGCAATTCATTTTGTCTCTCTTCAATATTAATAGAAGAAAGTTATTTCATAACATTAACGACAGGTGAATGTAATGTTCACTATGAATAAGATTGCGAAAATAATTACGTTAAGTCTCTTTCTTGTATACGGAATTCTATTTGCCGGAACAACAGGAAAAATTGCGGGAAAGATAACCGATAAGAATACCGGGGACCCATTAATCGGTGCTAATATTCTTATTGTTGGTACCAACTTTGGTGCAGCAGCCAATATCGACGGGGAGTATTTCATTATTAACATTCCTCCCGGAGATTATGTATTAAAAGCTTCCATGGTAGGTTATACACCCACGGTTGTTCAAAGTGTCCGTGTCTCGGTTGATCAAACAACGAGAATAAACATTGAATTATCTGAAGAAACATATCAATTATCCAATGTGGTTGTAACGGCCTCAAAACCAATTGTGCAAAAAGATCTAACTTCTACTGAAGCAAAAATCAGCGGTGACCAAATTTCTTTACTTCCGCTTGAAGACGTGTCTTCTGTAGTTAACCTCCAGGCAGGAGTAGTGGACGGACACTTTAGAGGCGGACGCTCAAATGAGGTTAAATATTTGATTGACGGAGTTCCAGTAAATGATGCTTTCACAGGTCAGTCAAGTCTTAACGCCGAGGTTAATAGTATTGAAGAAATACAAGTGCTTACCGGTACATTCAATGCGGAATACGGCGAGGCTCTTTCGGGAGTTGTTAACCAGGTTACTAAAATTGCCGGCGAAAAAATCGATGGAAATATTTCTGTCTATTCGGGAGATTATTTATCCAACCGGACTGACCTCTTTTCCAACATCGATAATATCAATCCGAGTGATGTTTATAACTTCCAGGGAAACTTAAGCGGACCGATTCCGGGATTCAGCAATTTTCTTAAATTCTTTTTATCCGGCAGATACAATTATGATGACGGATATTTGTACGGTAAAAGAGTTTTTAATCCATCGGACTCTTCAAATTTTGCAGACAACAATCCGGATAATTGGTATATAGGTTCAACGGGAGACAATGCCTTTGTCCCAATGAACTATAATAAAAAATTCTCATTGCAGGGAAAGCTATCTTTCAATGTCAGCGGCGACGGTAAAGGTTTGGTTTTCACCGGTCTTTATCAAGACAGGGAGTACAAGGAATATAATCATGAGTACAAATTAAATCCCGACGGCGACTATACTAGATATGAAAAGAGTTTTTTAGGTATTGCGAGCTACACACTTGTTTTAAGTAACGAGGCATTTATAGATTTTGTAGCTTCGGGTATTCACTCAAAATATCAGCAATATGTTTTTGAAGATCCGCTTGATCCACGATATGTTAATCCCGATAGAAAAAAAGATGTTAGCGGAAATTCTTTTCTAACGGGAGGTACGGAGAACTGGCATTTCAATCATACAACCACCTCAATTACCGGAAAGACAGATGCAATTTGGCAGTTTGATAATGTCAACCAGGTAAAGGCAGGCATTGAATTTCAGTATCATAATCTAGAGTATGAAGATTTTCAGATCATCCTGAATGCAACTTCAAATTTCAAACCCATGCTGCCGGAAGTTGGTGCGTTTAATTACAATACCTACAAAGCCAATCCTTATCAATTTGCAGCATATATTCAGGATAAGATTGAACTCGAGTATTTAATAATTAATGCAGGCTTGCGTTTTGATTACTTTGAACCGGACGGCGAGTTTCTGAAAGACCCCAATAGAATAAATGTTTTGGATGAACTTCAGCCCCCATTTCCCGACTCGCTGTTACAAAAAGCTGAGGCTAAATATCAGGTTAGCCCCCGTTTAGGAATTTCTTATCCAATATCCGATAGGGGTGCGATTCACATTTCATACGGTCATTTTTTCCAAATTCCCCCTTTCGAAAATCTCTACAGGAATCCCAATTTTAGAATTCCGTTAACCGGAGATTTTCCTTCTAACATTGGTAATACTATTGGAAATGCAGACCTAGAACCGCAACAGACTATTATGTATGAAATCGGGTTACAGCAGGCATTGAGTGCTGATCTTGGAATAACAATTACTGCTTATCATAAGGATATAAGAAATCTCCTAAGTACAGAAATCTATATTAAAAACGAGTTTAGAAAATTCAGTAAACTTGTAAATAAAGATTACGGTTCGGTTAAAGGGGTAACTCTTTCGTTCGAAAAAAGATTCAGCGGCGGATTCGGTGCAACATTAGATTATACGTACCAAGTTGCAAAAGGAAACGCTTCGGATCCGAATGATGTATTCGAGAAAGCGCAGGCGAATCCCCCTATTGATGCGAACAAACAGCTTGTTCCTCTTAATTGGGATAGAACTCATTCGCTCAATTTTACTTTTACTGCAGGTGTTCCGGGAGATTTTATCGGAAGCTTTATTGGCAGGATGGGGTCAGGACTTCCGTACACTCCTTCTCTTCAAAATCAAAGAACGGGTTTGGAAAACAGCGATAACAAACCGGGTATATTCAATGCCGATTTGTATCTAATGAAGTACTTTGATCTTGCGTCATTCAAGCTGTCTGTTTATGTGAAAGTATACAATGTATTTGATTCGGCAAACGAGCTTGATGTTTTCGGAGATACAGGAAGAGCAGGCTACTCGCTGGAATTAACACGAAATCAAGAACCGCCTCGCGGCGTTAATACAATAAAGGAATTCTATACCAGACCCGATTTTTATTCGGCTCCGAGACAAGTTGTCCTCGGTGCTTCGGTAGAATTTTAGTTAATGGTTAATATTGGAGGCTGACGTGTTTACGTTTAAAAGTAAACAAAATACAATCATAAAAATATTATTTATCAACTTATTACTTTTTCTTAATATCAACGGACAGACTATTGTTGATAAAAGCAAGGGGGATCATAATCAAACCCGAAAAGGTTTTATGGATGGCAACCTTGCCGCTACGGTTTATTACAATTTTGGTGAAATAGCCGATTGGCAAAACGAGCCAAGCCGAAGCGGTGTTTGGCCTAAAGGCACAAACCACACTTATGTTGACGGTGTTGCAATTATAGTTCAGGCTGAGGCTAAAGACCCTGCCGGAAATTTTATTCATCCCCTTGAGAGTAATTACTATGAATTTACCCGCTTTAATCAGGCAACGGGTGTAACTTACGGATGGTGGCCGCTCCCCGGTTATGCTGCCCCATACAGCTCTTCTCCGGCAAGAAGTGATGATCCGAGCACCTGGCCTTTAACTTGGCCGGATAGACCAGCGGAGTGGAACGGAAAATGGAATGGGTTTTTCGGTAACGGAGTTTTTAATGCCGATGTAGAAACATACTTTGTTTTTGATGATCACGAGGATAGAGAATATATACTGAATAATAATTTCACCCCCGATGCTGATGATCCCGATAGAGGCGGCTTGGCTATGCAGGTTAAAGCCCGCGGATTCCAGTGGTCGCAAGTATTAGCCGAAGATGTGATTTTCTGGTATTATGAAATTACCAACATGGGTACCTACGATTATGACAAAACTTTGTTTGCTCAATATGTTGATTGGGGAGTCGGCGGTCACGATAATTCATCCAATAATGCGGGTGACTATAACAC
>JAENZU010000109.1 GCA_016841125.1 Melioribacter sp.
TGAGTACAGAAAAAAAATTGAGTATCTCAGAAAAAAGAAAGAGGAATTAAAAGTTAAACTCGACAAACTAAAAAACTCTAGCGATGATGTCTGGGAGGAATTAAGCAAAGGTATAGAGAATAGTATGGAAGAGATGAAAAAGTCATTCGATGAAGCAAAAGCAAAATTGAATTAATAACCCTATTGAAGCCCGGATATTTATTCCGGGTATTCAATATAAATATTATTTGATCATTTTTTTATAGCAACGTCTTCTTTTATGCTGTCTGGTATCAAAGAAGCGCCATTGAGCTTGAACTTTTGTGTTGTCTTCCAATTCCCGATTAGTTTCAACAATTTTAATATTATTTTTTATTACCACTTTATTTGTCTCATTAATTAATATTGCATTAACACCTTTATCCTGTAAATCGGGTCTAACCGCTGTGAGATACAAATCCAATCTAGTGTTATTTTTCATTGCTTTAAGAACACTTATAAATCCAAACGGAAATAATTTTCCGTTACACTTCTGAAATGCTTTCGATAGTGAGGGCATCGTTATTCCAAATGCCGCAACTTTATTGTTTTCATCAAGAACAACCGGGACATATTCAGGAATAATAAAACCAAAGTACTGTTTAACGTACATATCTATTTGTTTGTCGGATAATTCAACAAAACCATATAAATCCCGGTAAGCTTCGTTAATCAGGTAAAATATTTCTCGTGCATAGGGCAGCATCTCTTTCGATTTTTTCACTTTTAAAAGTGACAACTTATTCCTTTTCAGTGCGATTTCGGCAATCCTGCTAATTTTTTCAGGTATAGCATCATCGCCCATTGTAACTTGAAATTCAACCCAATCGATGTCCTTTATATAACCTGCCTTTTCAATATAATTAGGGTAGTAGGGGAAATTATAAATAGCGCCAAGTGTACTGAGTTCCTCAAATCCTTCAATTAGAGTTCCCTCAGAATCCATATCTGTAAACCCGAGCGGACCGTGAATATCCTCCATCCCTTTTTCGGCAGCCCATTTTTCCGCAGCCTCTAACAACAATTTTGGAACCTCCGGATCGTCAATAAAATCGAACCAGCCAAAGCGGGCAGATTTCTTATTCCATTTTTCATTGTATTTGTGATGGATAATTCCCGCTATTCTGCCGACTATTTTGCCGTCAATATATGCAAGCCAGTATTTGGATTCGCAAAAATCGAATGCGGGATTTTTATCACTCCGAAGTAAAAACACTTCCTCTTTTTTTAACGGTGGCACCCAATACTTATTACCCGAAAATAGTTGATAATGAAAATCAACAAACTTTTTAATATCCTTTAACGAAGATATTTCTCTTATCTTTACTTTCATAATATTCCTATAATAAATTTATCAGTCTTAACGTAGAAATTTAAACGGCAGGTTAATTCAATTGATGAATGCAATAAAAAAAGAAACTGATAAAGTATAAGATTAAAATAATAATTTAAAGGTACTAATATCCATTAAATCAACAAAACTGATACACGAGAAAATTAATATTCGAGAACTACGCCCAGCGACAGTTTAACAAATGTATTCAATAATAATAAGTAAACAGCAAAAAGATTTTTCTTTTCGGATATAAAATTTTTTCGTAATTATATCAGCTTTATTTTTAGGAATATGTAAAATAACTTTTGTGTTGAGGAATAAAAAAAACATATGGAAATCAATAATCCTTGCATTACGTGCGGCGCATGCTGTGCTTCATTCAGGGTTTCATTTTATTGGGGCGAATGCAGCAATGGATTCGGGCGGGTTCCCGCAGAACTAACCGAAGAAGTTACACAATTTAGAAGAGCAATGATTGGAACAACAGGCAAGAATTTAAAGTGTGTTGCACTTACCGGCGAAATTGGTAACTGCGTTAGCTGTTCAATTTACGAAGTACGTTCGTCAGTATGCCGTGAATTTGCGTTTTCCTGGCAGGATGGAGTGCAAAACGAAAGATGCGATTCATCTCGTGTTGCTCACGGTCTTTCGCCATTAAAGCCTTCAGGAGGCAGAAAAGCAGCATAATTTATTATCAGAGATTTTATCAAAATCTAATCCTATATTATTTTATATATATATTTTTAAGGGTAAGCTTTTTTAGCTCAATTTCCCTTGTTTATGGTTAAAAATTAAACCGGAGTTAAAATGAAAAATACAGGGAAGTTTCTATTTTTATTGTTAGTATTTTTATTTTTTATGAATGGCTGTTCGAAGAACCCAACATTTACAAAACACCAGCCGTTTGTTGTTGAAAGTACGGCGCCCATTAGCGATAGTGTATCTAAATACATTACAAAAAGAGGCGATTTTCTATCAGCACCGGCAGTTATTTATGCGCCGGCAGGAATGTTTGAAGTTGGCGATACGATTTATTTAAGCAAAACTCATCCTAAGTAGAATGCCAAAATAAAAATTATGCGGGTAAAAAGATTAATCAACGGCATAGATCTATTACCCTTTAATAATCTTTATCGCATTTCAAATGTTCATTTAATACAATTTCTTTAGATACACTTAGCAACTAAAACCGCACTTCTATTAAAATTTCAAGATAGATAAGCGATATATTTGAAAAAACATTCATCAGGCTTACTTAAGGTCACAAGATGGGGCTGGCGGAAAAAATAATAAAGTTACAAATTCTTTAAAAAAACGATCATTTTCGATGATTATCCACACTCCAAAATTCTTGTAGTAAATTTACTACAAAAAAAATAGAAAAAGACCTACAAGGATTTCATTAAAAGTGCTACAGCGCGAATATATTCACTTGAGTATATTGCTCTTAGTAAAATAATGTTGAGAATATTATGCTAAAAAATATACTGATTATCGATGATTCAAAATTGATGCGCGAGAGAATCCATTTTCTGTTAAAAGAATTTCAATCAAGCTGCAATATAATTGAAGCAGCCGATTCCTTTGAAGGGGAAAGGCTGGTTAAACAAATAAAACCGGAAATAGTTATACTCGACATCAGCATGCCGGAAAGAAACGGAATTGAATTTCTGTATGCTTTGAAAGGAAATTATGATAATTCCACTATCATCGTGTTTACAAATTTTTCTTCAGATTTATACAAACAAAAAGTTGAAGAACTTGGCGCATCTTACTTCTTGAGTAAACACGAAGATATTGAAAGTTTACAAATCATTGTTGGGAAAATATTAACTAACGGTAATGACCGTAGAGCCTCCGGATTTTAATGCTCGAATTTTTTGAAAAACAATCATTATAATTTGTTCTTTTACATTAACTATCTGCGTTATTTCAAATCAATACTTTACACCATTGTAACCTTAATGTTCATTAATTTTGAAAGATCGAGTATTTTTGGAATATCGGCTGCTAGTGATAAAGAATTGGATCAAACTCATTTATACTAGAATAAACTACAATTAATTGAGTATGTGTGAAAAATATTGCTCATTTAATTAAAACCAATTCAACTAGTGCGTTAAAATACGGAGGCAGGATGAAAGTAAAAGCATTATTAACAATTTCACTAATTTTAGTATTATTTTACAGCGGGCAAACTCTAAAAGCCCAAGAAACAGCAGCAAAAGTTTCAACAGGCGAAAAACTGGAGCGTGAATTTTGGAATGCAATGAAAACAAACGATATGAAATGGTTGGAGAAAAAAGTTGTCAAAAATTTTCAGTCTCTTCACCCGGATGGTTCACGCAGCAAAAAAGAAGAATTAGATTTAATCAGTAAACTGAATTTGGGACCTTACAAACTTACTGATTTTGTTGTAACACAGGAAGATGATGTAATAATTGTAACTTACTTTGTATCGGTGGAGGAGACCATAAAAGGTGAAAAGCTTCCCACTAAGCCAGCTGCAAGATTGAGTGTATGGATGAAAGTAAAAGATGATTGGATGTTAGCCACACATGCGAACCTCAATCCTATGAAATAAGTTTTTCTTATTCCCTCCACTTTGACCCGGAAGCTAAATGTATACGGGTTTTATTTTTAAAGTGGCTCAATTTTAAAGTATACTCTTATATTAAAAGATTTCCAGCTTAATTAATAATTTCATTTAATATAACAATTACTACTTGATAAATGCATTCGCACGATCATAACCGTACTCAGGTAAATTATAGCAAAGTTTTTTTAATTGGAATAATTTTAAACGCTGTTTACGTAGCTGTGGAACTCACATTTGGTATAATTATAAATTCAATGTCGCTGATAGCAGATGCCGGGCACAATTTCAGTGATGTATTAGGATTGATTCTCGCATGGGGCGCCAGTTATTTGGCATCAACCGCCGTTACAAAAAAGAAAACGTACGGCATGAGAAAATCTACGATTTTAGCCGCACTATTCAACTCGATAATATTATTTGCAGCCGTTGGGGCAATATTAATTGAATCTGTAAGAAAAATTTCTGAACCGCAGCCGGTCGGCGGCACGGAAATTATGATTGTTGCCGGAATCGGAGTAATAATCAATACAATAACCGCAATGCTTTTCATAAAAGGGAGTAAGAAAGACTTAAATATTAAAGGTGCTTTTCTTCATATGGCAGCAGATGCGGGTATCTCATTGGGTGTTGTTGCTGCAGGCTTAGTAATTAATTTAACCGGCTATTTTATTATCGATCCTATTTTCAGTATAATTATTGTAATAATAATTACAATGGGCACGTGGAGTTTGATGAAAGATTCCTTTATGTTATCGATGGATGCAGTACCTGAAGGTATCAACTACAAAGAAGTTGAAAACTATTTCCTTTCTCTCAGTGGAGTTGAGGAAGTTCACGATCTCCACATTTGGGCAATGAGCACTACCGAAAATGCACTCACAGTGCATTTGGTTGTTCCCAAAGATCCAGGTAATGATTTCTTAAAAAGAATTTGCAATGAGTTAAAAAATAAATTTTCGATCGATCATCCAACAATTCAAATTGAAAAATTTTCATCATCGAGTAATTGTGAAACGAACAGTGTGTAAAAATTATTAGGGGTAAAATTTTAAATGGAAATAAGTAAAATTACACTTTCATTTAATGGGGACTTGGAGCAGCATTTCTTAGATCACTACTTCGAAAAGAACAAAACGCAGATCAGAATAGCACTGGTAATCGGAATGTTTATCTATGCTGCGTTTGGATTCCTAGATAGCCAAGTTATTCCGGAATATAAAACTCAATTTCACGCTCTTCGTTTTTTATTAGTAATACCGCTGGCTTACATTGCTCTTCTATTATCGTATTTAAAGAATGCACAGAAATTTATTCAACCACTCTTGGGGCTTGCAGTTTTTGTTGGAGGTATCGCAATTGTCTATATGATCACAATTGCCCCTCAGAATATAAGCGATAGTTACTATGCCGGATTGATGCTGATCTTTATTTACGGTTATGCTTTTCTGAGAGTCAGGTTTGTGTATGCCACTGCAGCCGGCTGGCTAATAGTTGCCGCATACGAAATTTCATCTATTTATATAATTGAAGTACCGTACGAAACTTTTATTAACAATAATTTCTTTTTCATTACCGCAAATCTGTTAGGTATGTTCTCAAGCTACACTATCGAATATTTTATTCGAAAAGAATTTATAGCCTCGTATCAACTTGAGAAAGAAAGAAAAAAGGTAATAGAAGTAAATCAAAACTTAGAACAAACAGTAGATGAAAGGACTGTAGAACTCAAAGAAGCAATGAAAAAAGTTGAGAAGCTCGATCAGATGAAAACGGAATTCATTCATAAGATATCTCATGAAATAAGAACTCCAATAAATGTAGTGCAGAGTGTTGTTGAAATTTTAAAGGAAGATCTTGATGATGAAAATCAATCGATTAAAGATAGTATCGAAATTCTAAAAGAGGAGAGCCAGAAGCTCATCCGTACGGCTACGCTAATTCTTAATATCTCCGAAATTAAATCTGACCTGTACGAGGCTGAGTTCAAAGAGATTGATATTGTGGAACAGATTCTTAATCCGGTCTATCTAAAAATTAGAAAAGAAGCCGAAGACAAAAAGTTCAAACTTGAAGTTGAAAATACAAGCGATAGAAGTCTATACTATTGTGATTCGTACAGCACAATGCAGATAATTTATGAACTGCTCAACAATGCAGTGAAATTTACACTTAAAGGAAAAATAAAAGTAATTGTACGAAGCACCGGTAATGGTTCTTTCAGTATATCCATTAATGATACCGGAATCGGTATGTCCAAAGAATTTTTGCAAAAATCTTATCTGCTTTTTTTGCAGGAAGAGAATTCCTATACACGAGAATTTGAGGGATTGGGCTTAGGACTTACGCTCGTAAAAGATTACTGTAAGTTAAATAAAATTGATATTTCTGTTGAGAGACAAAAAAATTTAGGCACGCAAGTTACACTTCTATTCAATAACGGAAATCAAAAAGTTTTGTGAACCTCCATATTTGGGCGATGAGTACAACGGAAAATGCGCTCACCGCTCATTTATTAATACCGGATAAAAAAATGGATGATGAGTTTTTAAAGAATATTTTTAGAGAGCTTCACGATAAATTTGGAATTGAGCATCCTACAATACAATTGGAAAGGATCCAACATTTTCTAATTGCGAATCTAAATCTGTTTGATGATTCAGTTGTTATGATTATTGAGCGGAAAGGAACATTCAATTTTGGTTCCTTCTCCTACGTCACTTGTAATTTTGATATCCCCCTCTACAGAAAGTACTCTCTCTTTCATACCTAGTATACCGAAAGAATTGTATTTTTTTTGCGGCGAGTAATTGAAACCTACTCCAAAATCTTGAATTGAAAAAACTAGCTGCTCATTTTTTTTCATTAAAGAAAGTTGTACCTTTTCGGTTTGGGAATGCCTCGCAACATTGGTTAAACTTTCCTGAACAATCCGGAATATTGCATTTTCCAATTCTTTCGAAAATTTTTCCTCTTCCAGATTACTCTCAAATTCTGCTTTTATTCCTGTCCTCTTTTTAAAATCATCAATGTGATTTTCAAGTGCGGGTATTAATCCCAAACTATCCAAAAACTCAGGTCTTAATTCTTTTACTAATTTTCTTACTCTGTTGATTGTTTTATCCGTATGACTTATTAATTCCTTGATATCATTTATATGAGCGATCTGCTTTTCAAAATTTTCCTTTCTCATTTTCATTTCAATCATGCTCAAATTTAATTTTATGAAAGATAGCATCTGTCCCAAATCATCATGAATTTCTCTTGCAATGTTCATCCGCTCATTCTCTCTAATTGACTGCAGATGATGTGATAACGATTGTAATTCTTCCCTTTGTTTTTGGCTTTGCTCAAGAACTTCTTTCATCAATGTGACGTCGACAATTTGATTGATTAAATGAAGAGGCTGATTCTTAGCATCTCTAATCAATGCCGAATGAACTTTGGTCCAAACGTGATCTCCGCCTTTTTTAACAAACCCTTTTTCAATTTCTACTTTGTTGATTTCATTTGCGATCATTTTATTCAAATCACTTTGGAGTATTAACTTCTCTTTACCAATTGTTAAATTATTTAAATTAAAGTGCACCATCTCTTTTTCGGTATAGCCGAGCAATGAACAAAGAGATTTATTGGCAATCTTAATTTTGCCTTCAATGTCGGTCAAACATATGCCGGCACCGGAATATTGAAATGCTGTTCTAAATCTATTTTCACTTTCAACCAGACTGCGCTTACTCTCCCTTTCTTTAATCTGATCACGAAAAACTAATACCACTCCTGTTACCAAACCTTGTTCGTCACGAATCGGGGCTCCGCTATCTGCAATGGGAAGTTCTTCACCGGATTTTGAAACCAGCAACGTATGACTTGACATTTCGACAACATTGCCTGAATCTAAAACCTTTTTAACCGGATTATCTATTTCCAATTCTGTTTTTCCATTTTTCAGTTTAAATATTTCGTCAATGGGCTTGCCTTTCGATTCCGATTCAGTCCAGCCGGTTAATTTTTCTGCCACCGGATTCATTTGTTTCACAAGACCGGTCTTGTCTGTTGTAATAACTCCGTCACCAATGCTGTAAAGGGTAATCTGAGATTCTTGATGAGTTTCTCTCAGTTCCTTTTCTTTTGTAAATAATTCACGGTAAAAATCCCTCTGCCGCATTGAATAGAGGAATGCAATTGCAATTGTGAACAGTAAAATAAACGCAAATGCTAAAACAATAATGTACACGGCTTTTGATCTGGTTGCATCCAAAATTTCTTTTTCATCAATTTTGGCAATCATGTACCAAGATGTATTCGGTACGGGCAGGATATAGGAGAGCACCTCAATATCCCTATAATCTTTTCCCTCGAAAATGCCCGTGAGACCTTTTACAGCTTGGACTGCGGGTACATCAACTTTGCTCAGTGGTATCCGCAGCGAAAGAGCAGTATTCTTTTTGTGCCGCAGCTCATTTAAAAATAGAACCTCATTCCCCTCTTGCCGAAGGATAAGAGTTTCTGCTGTATTGCTGGGCAGCGGCCACCAATTAATTAAAGGAAATAGAAAGTCTGCAGGATTTGAACGAAAAACCAAAAACGCAAAATTATCACCATCTTTGTTATTTAGAGGAGCATAAATATCCTGATGGATTTTGTTATGCTCCTGACAAAAATAAAAATCAGATTTAATTTTATATTCTAAGCTCTCATCTCTTGCCAAATAAAGCTCTTTGAGCGGGACATAATACTCTTTAATCAAGCCTGTGCCCAAAATCAGTTTACCATCCGGTGCAGACAGAAATATATCTTCATAACCATACATTTTTTATAGGGTAAAAGGAAATTAACTAAATCGTTTTTGACCTTTTCATTTTCTTTATCATTTAAAAAAACTTCTGCCTTTTCATTAAAAACCGGGGAG
>JAENZU010000110.1 GCA_016841125.1 Melioribacter sp.
TTCGAATTCTGATTCCAGCAGATCAAGTCTCTCTAATTGTGAATTAGTCGGCTTGCCTTGGTAAGTAAGTACCGCACCATAAATATTCCCAATCTTTTCTCTTAATCTTTCTCGAGCCGAGATCCTTGCATTGCTCGTAGAGATAAGTTTATCCTCGAGTGTATTTAAATAGCTTACGAGCTTGTTCGCATTTTCATACTCTTTCAGTGGAAGGAGTTTATCCCTGAGGTTCTGCACTTGAAATGTTACGAAGCCAAGTTCCTGTAATAATTCATAAGACCTATTAAGAGTGGCATATTGCAGATCCCTATCCTCTTTTGAGTGAGACAGCTCTGTGTCATAAATCAATGAGACGCTGCCTTCAAATACCTCCTCCCCTTTTATAAGTCTTAGTTTATAATTGCCTGCAGGATACGTCGGTCCGTACATAGTTCTAAATAAAAGAAGGGGGGAAATGGCTTTAATTTTTGGCGGGGATTTTCTGATATACCATCCAACCCTATTCATACCTCTATCCTTGCCGGCAGGAAGTTTCTTTATCAACTTTCCTTCTTCATCTAAAATTTCTAAATACATCTGACCGAAGATGTGACGTTTCTTTAGATAGTAAGAGATGTAAGCAGCTTCAACCGGATTGTTGCCGATATATTCTGCATCCCCGTTACCTCCTTGAGCAAATTTGGGAATCGAAATTTCAAATGGGCGCGAATCCAAAATTGTTACCTCACTCGATAAAATTTCATTTGTCAATCCTCTCAAAGGAGTAATATCATCAATAACGAAAATACCTCTGCCGTGTGTTGCTATTGCAACATCATGCTGAGTATTATGAATTGCTATATCCCGAACTGATACTTTGGGAAAATTTCCTTTGAAACGGTACCAATCATTTCCGCCGGATATTGAAATGTAAAGACCAAACTCTGAACCGAGAAAAAGAAGGTCCGGATTTTTGTGATCTTGCTTAATTATATGTGCATACCCTTCAATCTCAGATGCAGCAATTGAATTCCAAGTATTACCCAAATCGGTTGTTTTAAAAACATATACGCTTTTGTCACCGGTGCGATGCCCGTCAAAAGTAATAAATGCAGTCTCTTCGGAATGGGGGCTTGCCTCAGCATATGAAACCCAAGTGTTTTCGGGCAGTTCGGGGATGTTGGATGTTACATCAACCCATGACTTACCTCCATTTGAAGTTACATGCAGTCTGCCGTCATCGGTCCCCACCCAAACAATTTTTTCATTCAGCGGTTATTCAGAAATCGTAAATATTGTGCCGTGATTTTTCTCAGTTGAATAGTCGGTTGTCAGCCCGCCGCTCGTTTCCTGCTTTAGTTTTTGAGGATCGTTTGTTGTAAGATCTGGTGAAATCTTTGTCCAGCTGTCACCCCGGTCTGTTGACCTGTAAAGAAATTGCGAGCCGATATAAAGTACCCCGGGAATTGCGGGACTTTGAATTACCGGCGTATTCCAATTAAAACTTAATTTAATTTCAGGATCATCGGAAGATGGTGTTATCTCTTTGGCTTCTTTGGTTTGTCTGTTATACCTAATTGTGTTTCCTCCTTGCCACTGCCAATAAATAAAATGATCATCGGTTCTATCTGGTATAACATTGAAACCGTCGCCGAATCCTATTGACTCCCAATCAGAATTGGTTATACCTCCCGGACTTTTGGAAGGACCGAACCATGAACCGTTATCCTGCAAACCTCCGTAAACATTAAAAGGTTTTTGATTGTCTACCGCAACGTGATAAAATTGTGAAAGTGGAAGATTATTACAAAAATTCCAAGTGCTCCCTTTATCATAACTGATATATAAACCTCCGTCTGTCCCGAGGTATAAATGAGAATTATTCTTTGGATTTATCCAAAGTGCATGATGGTCGGAATGAACTCTTCCTCCTTCGATGAAAGGCGTGTTGAAGATCTTGCCGCCGTCGTTGCTTACGTATAAGCTCAGTCCCGGTTTATAAATTTTATTTGTATCCACCGGATCTGGAAATAAAGCTGAAAAATAAAATGGTCTCTCACTAACCAGTGATGATGAAGTCCTTTTTTCCCAGGTCTTGCCTTCATCCAACGAACGGTAAAGTGAAGTATTTTTGGATTCCACTAACGCATAGGCTATCGCAGGATCAACTTCGGAAAATGAGACTGAGATTCTTCCAAGCTCACCGGCATCTTTATCGATATCAATTTGTTCCCAATCGCTGCCGCCATCTTTCGATATATAAAGCCCGCTTCCCTTTCCTCCTGATTTAAAAGAATAGGGAGTTCGTCTAAATTCCCACATACCTGCAATGAGAAGATCGGGATCTTGTGGTGAAATGGATATATCGGAACAGCCGGTATTTTCATCAACGTATAAAATCTTTTCCCAAGATTTTCCGCTGTCTGTAGTTTTGTAAACTCCCCTATCTTCGCTTGAATTCCAAAGGTTTCCCATCACTGCAGCAAGTACAATATCCGGGTTTTCCGGATGAATAATTATTTTGGCGATTCGCTCAGAATTTTCCAAACCAAGATGCTGCCAATTTTTTCCGCCGTCTGTGGAGCGGTAAATCCCGTCACCCACTGAAACACTGTTGCGTACATTTATTTCCCCGGTGCCAACCCAAATTGTGTCGGGATGTTTTTGATCAATTGTAATTGTACCTATTGACTGTGTATGTTCATCAAATAAGGGTTTGAATGTAGTTCCGCCATTTGTGGTTTTCCAAGCACCCCCGGCAGCAGCGCCAACATAAACGGTTAGCGGATCAGTATTGACTCCTGTTATACTGGTTATTCTGCCGCTCATTACAGCGGGACCAATCTGACGTGCATTGATAGAGCCGAATATATCAGGCTTTGATTGTGAGTGCAGTATTAAAAATTGTGAGAGGATAAAAATGGGGAGCAAAATTCTTTTAATCAAATTCGCCTCAGCTGCTATTTATTGGAAAGTTTGATTTGAATAGAAATATTGGGGGGAAGTGCATTTAACATTTCCCCCTAAAAATAAATTATTTTTCAGATTTTGGTTTTTCTTCTTTAGATGTTTCAGGCTTTGATTCTGTTGCCGGTTTTCCGAAAACTGAATCAGGTACGTCAATTCCAAATTCAATATTTGTCATTACAGTTTTCATCATTGTCTGTCCGCCGGATTTTACCTCAACCTCGAATGGGAAAATAATTCCGTCAACGGGTCTGTAATCTGACATAAATGATTCTACTTCGGTTTCGGTTCCCTGATTGTTTACGATTGAAATAGACTTTATGATAACATAATTTTCGGCATCCATGTAGTGTGTAGTAACATTTCCGTTGGGCTTACTAACTTTTATTTTATGAACCTTAATACCGTCAACTTCGTCATCACCAACAAGTTCTACCGTATAGCCTTTTTCTTTGTAGTTTACTAAATCACCGTCAATATCGGCTTGTTCCTTAATTTGTAAAATCTGATCTTCGGTCATCTGCTGAGGTTCGGTCATTCCCATAAAAGGGTTAATTGTCCAACCAATTTCACCATCGAAAGTTGTGATCTGTTTCATTCCCTGAAAACTTACTTCCGATCTTACTTTCAAAGGTCTTTTACCCATAACAGTTAAAGGTATTTCCATTCCTCCCTGATGAATTGTCATTTCAATCTTATAAGTTTTTTTATCACTCAATTTATCCTGACCAATCGCATCATAATGGTTTTCCAAGATCTCATCTAAAGATTGCGCCGAAACTGCTGATACAAACACAAAGATTAAAACTAGTTTTAAAAGATTTAAAATTCTTAACATTTATACTTTCTCCTTTTTATTAGGTATTAATAATTTGAGACATCTGAATAATTGGATTTCACTTTTTTGTCATTCCTACGATAGCGGGAATCCAATGGAAAATTATTTGATCCCGGTTTATATGCAATGTCACCTTAAATATTTCTAAGTTCTCAAATTCTGATTCATTAAAATTACAATTAAAATTTGCTAAAATGAATCTTTGCAAAAAAAATATAATTAATTCATTCGGAACTGCAATGCCAAACCGTTTGCAATTTTCCCTTGTGAAATAAATTCTAAATATTTAGCTTCCGAAATAGTTAGCCCCAATTTTGTGGCGATTTTTTTTAAAACCTAAATTAATAAAAGTGAGGAACAAATGAAGTATACATGTGAAATAGATATAAATCTACCGATAGATAAAGTTGTTGAACTCTTTGACAATCCCGATAATATGAAAAAATGGATGGAAGGATTGAAAAGTGTTGAACACCTAAGCGGAACACCCGGAACGCCCGGGGCAAAATCAAAATTACAGTTTGATATGGGTAAAAGAAAAGTTGAAATGATAGAAACAGTTTTAGTGAGAAATTTGCCTGAAGAATTCAGCGGAACTTATGATGCAAACGGCGTTCATAATATTGTTAAAAACCGGTTTGAACAGATTCCCGGTAATAAAACAAAGTATATAACCGATCAGGAATTTCAGTTTAAAGGTATGATGAAATTGATGGGTGTTTTTATGCCGGGCGCATTTAAAAAGCAGACTCATAAATATTTAGAGCATTTCAAAAATTTTGCGGAAAAGGAAGCGGGTAAAATAAATGAGTAAAAGTGATTTAAAAACCAAACCCACCAAATACGATGTTGAAAAATTTCTCAACAAAGTTGAGGATGAGAAAAAGAGGGAAGATTCATTTCGTGTTTTGGAAATGATGAAAAAGATTACCAAAGAAGACCCGGTAATGTGGGGTCCGAGTCTTATCGGATTCGGCAGCTATCATTATAAATACGCCAGTGGGCGTGAAGGAGATTGGTTTGTTACCGGTTTTTCTCCGCGTAAACAAAATCTTACATTATACATAATGTCAGGATTTAACGAGTATGACGAATTGTTAGCCAAATTAGGCAAACACAAAACCGGCAAATCATGTTTGTATATCAAAAACCTTGATGATGTTGATCAAAATGTATTGAAGGAAATGATTAAAAAATCTTTCAAAAAAATAAGCGGCAAAAAGTGAAAAATGAAATTTTCACTCCAATCTTATTATTTTTATTGTTTAACGGATGTTACACGTTTTGGAGCAAACGGGAATTGAAGGTCATCTTCAATAATATTAATCGATAATTTTGATGAAGTAACTTTGATTTTCAACAAGCAGGAAAAAGAAAACACAAAATGGTAGAAAAGAAATCAAATCATGAAAAAAAGCGAACCCACAATAATTGTTGAAGAAACTTTTGATTCATCAATTGAGAAAGTTTGGAATTCAATTACACAGATTGATCAGATGCGCGAATGGTTTTTCGACAACATTCCGGACTTTAAACCTGAGGTTGGATTCGAAACGGAATTTATTGTTAAAAGCGATGAGAGAGTTTTCACACATCAATGGCAAATTACTGAAGTGATACCGCTGAAATTGATTAAATATAATTGGAAATATGAAGAGTACGATGGAAATGCCTTCGTTGTTTTTGAACTGACCGAACAAGCGGGGTTGACTAAATTATCACTTAAAAATATTGTTTCTGAAGATTTTTCGGATGATATACCTGAATTCAGAAGAGAGAGTTGTATTGGCGGATGGGAATATTTTATAAACCAGAGGTTAAAAAATTATTTGGAGAAAAATTGATATTGGGATTCTGAGTTATTTAGAATTAATTTAGTAAAAACCCACATAGAAATATTCTTAACTAATGTTTTATGATGCACTTTCATTTTGAATTACAATATTATTTTGATAAATATATGCTGTTATTCTAAGAAATTTCGGACTTTATGCTAACAGAATTAGTTGACAAATTTAAGACTGATCCGACCTCAAAAAAATTGGGTACGTTCGGAGGTGTATTTACACCGGATGTATTAACTATTCTGGGCGTTATAATGTTTTTACGTTTGGGCTGGGTAGTCGGCAATGCCGGTTTACTTGGTGCCATCGCTATAATTGTATTGGCAAAGGTAATAACAATCTGCACCGGATTATCAATGTCGTCAATTACCACGAATATAAAAATTGGACCCGGCGGCGCTTACTCGATAATTTCAAAATCCTTGGGCTTAGAAGCCGGCGGTAGTGTAGGCATACCATTTTATGTTTCTCAAACTCTATCTGTAGCTTTATATGTCATAGGATTTGTTGAAGGTTGGAAATTTATATTTCCCGGTCACTCAGCATTGATTATTATGCTTGCCACCTGGGCCGCAGTTCTAACTATCTCCTACATAAGCGCGGCGTTTGCCATTCGTGTACAATATATAATTTTGGTAATTATTATTCTTGCTATATTTTCATTTGTATTATCACCCGTTGAACCAACGCACAGATTTCAGCTTATCGGTCAATTTGAGGATGGCAGTTTTTGGGAAGTTTTTGCGGTATTTTTCCCTGCAGTTACCGGAATAATGGCAGGCGCCAATTTATCGGGTGATTTAAAAAATCCGCGTAAGGCAATTCCTCTCGGCACTATGTCTGCAATAGTCGTCACACTTATCATTTATATTGGACTCGCCTGGTATAACGCATCATTTTTTAATCCGCTTGAACTACGTACCAATCAAATGATAATGGTTGAGAACGCATACATAGAATCATTTGTATTGATGGGAATATTGGCAGCTACATTTTCTTCGGCGCTGAGTTCATTGGTTGGCGCACCAAGAATTTTGCAGGCTCTTGCAGAACAAAAAACTGTACCGTTCCATAAATTCTTTGAGAAAAAAATTCATGGCACGGAACCCCGCAATGCAATCATTTTTACTTCTTTAATAGTGCTTGCTGCACTGCTTCTCATCGGTAATTTAAATGCGCTTGCAACACTAATAACTATGTTCTTTTTGATTACTTACGGAATGCTGAATCTGGTTGTTTTTATTCAGCAAAGTATGAAGATCATCAGCTTCAGACCTACTTTCAAGATACCGCGCATTGTTGCTTTTTTAGGAGCTGTCGGGTGTATATTTGTGATGTTTCTTATCAATCCCATATTTAGTATTGTAGCAATAGTTACAATAATTTCGCTTTATGTTTGGCTCGGTAAAAAGGGACTCGAAGCAGAATGGGGCGACATTAGAGGCGGGATGTTCCTGGTTCTAGCCGAGATGGCTTCAAGAATTGCAGCTAAATTTCCGCGGCACCAAATTGCATGGAAGCCCGATATTCTACTGCCGATTGAAAATCCTAAAATTTGGGCGGGCTCTCTTCTCTTCATTAAAAATATAACTTTCCCTTCAGGCAGTATTTTTGCATTTACAGTCAGGAATCAAAATCTGCCTGAAACCCGTAAAGATTTAAAGCAGCTCCTAGCCCCTTTAGATTCCGATGGAATTTTAGTTAACTCGGCAGTATTGGAAGACAACAGTTTTCTGCACGGCGCTAAATTGGTTATCGAAACTTTACAGGGGGGCGCATTCAGACCCAACATACTTTTTCTCACAATCGGAAACGATGAGCAAAATGATAAGATGATCAACGAACTTGTTCAGCATGCTTCCGAACACGAACTTGGTGCAATATTACTTAAGCAGCATCCGCGTAATGCGTTCGGGCTGCAAAGAACCATAAATGTGTGGCTAAGGGATAAAAGCCCCAACTGGCATTTGGCAATTTTGATAACTCTTCAGCTTCAATTGAATTGGGAAGGAAGAATAAATCTAGTTACAGTTGCAGAAAATGATGAAGATGAACCGAACCTGAAAATATTTCTTAACCGGTTGAGCGATCAAGCACGGCTGCCTTCTCTCACCGAATTTCATGTAGTTAAAGGAGGCTTTAAAGATGCCTTAACAAAAGCACCCCGCGCTGATATAAGTATCTTCGGTATTGGTGATGAACTCCCCTTTTCATTTATTAGAGAAATTACAGAGTTAACTAATTCTTCCTGCTTGTTTGTTAAAGATTCGGGACACGAAAGCGCAATAGCCTAATTTTAAAATTAAACCTTGAAGCCCGCTCTTCTCCGAAATTCAAAAATATTTGACCTCTGATTAATAAAAAATCACACAAAATTAACATCCCTTTGCATCTAAATTTCATAAATTGTGAATTGTAATTTAATTTTATTTGTTATATGTAAATATATGTAATCATTTTTATCCACTCATCGAAACGCCAAGCTTCTTTAGTATTTAGCTGGCGCATTCAAAATTCATGATTACTTTTTTTTAACGATACGAGGACTTAAATGGATTTAAGAAAATCTTTAGGAATTTTAACCGAAGATAACAAACAGAGTTTTAAGACTAAACGAATGATCCAGTATGTTAATCTAAAATTGTCAGCTCTTGGTCAGCCATATTTTCAGCGGGAATCTGATAAAAGATTTTTAGATTTGGCAACCGATTTGATCAAGAATCATAAAGAGAAAAACAGACTGCTGGCAAATTATTTATGCCCGGCAGATCAGCGTATTCAAAATTTTATTGATTCTTATTTGAGCGATTACAAAACAAAAATAAATTTGCGGATGCCCTCCAATACATTCATTCTCGATAGTCATGGTATTGCAAGAGCTCTCTCGCTTCCTCCGGATAAGGATGAATTTCAATCTTCAATTATAAATTCTTACCGTATTAAGCAGGGTGTGCTTCACAATCCTAAGAATGACAGGCGAACAACCAAAGGTGTTTTTCATATATGCGAAGGCGGACTGCCCGTACCTGACGATAAAAAATCCGTACCGATAAATGTTTTTGCACGATTGCTTTTGGCGTCGTTGAATCCGCCCAAAGAATTGCTTCAGCTCCCTTATACCTCTTCGCAGGAAAAACATGCAGAGCTTTTTGTTTCGCTTTTACTCCGCCCTACAGTTAGTCCGGAGGTGCC
>JAENZU010000111.1 GCA_016841125.1 Melioribacter sp.
ATAATTTACATTGGATTTATCAATACTTAACTCGTGAATTACAAATACCATCATCAGATAACTTGCAGACAGACCAATAGCCAAACCAATAATATTTATCCCAAAAAAGGTTTTGTTCAAATAAATTTGTCTAACTGCATTTTTTAGATAATTCCAGAACAATTTTACTCCGGTATGTTTATTCGTATTTGATAGAATTGATCGGGTTTGTTAACGCTGACTTTAAAGATTGATAGCTAATTGTAATCAGGGCAATAACAATCGCCATTGATCCTGCCAATAAAAATGGGGTAATCCCGATATCAACTCTATAAGCAAAATCATTAAGCCAATTATCTATAAAAAGGTATGCCGCGGGCCAGGCAATAATGTTTGCAAGTAAAACCCACTTTAGAAATTCTTTTACAAATAGTGTTACTATTTCAGAAGTTGATGCTCCAAGCACCTTTCTAATACCGACTTCTTTTTTTCTTCTTTCTGCAGAATAAATTGAAAGTCCAAAAAGACCAAGGCACGATATGAATATTGCTATGGTCGTGAAATAGCGGAAAATTAAGCTTAAATCAGATTCACTTTTATAAAGGTTTTTATAGTCTTCATCAATAAAGCCATATTCAAACGGAGAAGCTGAATTATATTTATTCCATAGTTTTTCAATATAAACGATCGCGTTAGCTGTTTCGGCTGAACTTAGTTTGATAAGCATTATTCCAGAAGCTGAATTGTAATCGCTTAAGAAAAATACTCTTGGATTCACTTTATTTTTTGTGGATCTGAAATGAACATCATTAGCAACACCAATAATTGTCTTCTTCCAATTTCCGAGAGATATCCATTTGCCCAGTGGATCTTTTAGATTCATTTCGGCTAAAGCAGCTTCATTCAAAATCACTCCCTCAGTATCGGTAGAAAATTTCTCGGAAAATGTGCGTCCCTGTGCCAGATTTATATTGAGCATCTCAAAGAAATTGTAATCGACTCCCGACCAGATTAAATCTAAATCTCTTTCCCTATTTCGATCCATTCCCTCCCATTTAAATCCCGCTGCTCTGGGGGTTGGATCGGTTACAAAGTTGTACCTATGAGCTGATACTTCTTTCACTGAACTACTTTGCAGCAATTCATTCTTCAAAATTGAATATTTGGATTCTAATTCTCCGTTCAATGGTATATACATTAAATTTTCTTTGCTGTAACCAAGCTTCATATTCTCTGAATAGTCGATCTGTCTATAAATAATTATTGTGATGAATATCAATGCAATTGATAATGAGAATTGAAAAACAACCAATAGTTTTCGGAAGGTGGGTTTCTTCTGATTTACAGAAGAAGTCCCTTTTGCATTTATAACAGTCAATGGATTAAATGATGATAGATAAAATGCGGGGTAAGCGCCGGCAATACCTCCGGTTATCAACAGCAATAAAAACAGAGCCAATAAGAACAATGGATTAAAGTAATCAAGTGACACTGTTTTGCCGGTAAGCTCATTAAATTCAGGTATAAATAATTGAACAAGAACAAGTGAAATTACTATTGAGATAAAAGTTATGACTATAGCTTCACTTAAGAATTGAAAAATCAACTGTTTCTTTATTGCCCCAACAGTTTTCCTCAGTCCAATTTCTCTTGTTCGACTGTGTGCGCTCGCAGTCGAGAGATTAATAAAGTTTACACATGCAATTAGTAAAATGAACATAGCTATGAGTGTAAATGCATACACTTGCGAACTATCGCCAATTACAGCATAGTTTGGTTCCCACCCGAATTGATACAAGTGAATTTCACTTAACGGCTGTAGTCTGAATTTAGCTCCCTCATTTACCTGTGAAGATTCTTTATCCAAAGCTATCTGTGTTATTTTCTCGGAGATATCTGAGAGATTTTTTTTACCGCTATTCTCAATTAATACATAAGTCGTAAAATTAAACGCATGCCATCCCGTACCGTAGTTTGAATAGTCTTTTATGAATTCGAAATTTAGCACAAAGTCAAAATTTAGATGAGAATTCTTCGGTGTATCAGAATAAACACCGGTTATCGTTCTCAATTCGCCATCTACCTCTAAATCTTTTCCAATCGGATTTAGATCGCCGAAATATTTAGCCGCAAAAGATTCTGATATCACAATGCTTTCCGGTGTGGATAACGCCGTATTCGGATCACCGTCAGCAAAAGGGAAAGTGAACATCATAAAAATCGAGGGATCAGCAATAATTCCCTTGCTTTCGTAAAATGCAGAGTTATTATATTTTACCACTGCTTTTCCGTAATCCAATATTCTGAACATATTGTTCACCTCAGGTGTGCCTTCAAGTATTGCGGGACCAAGAGGTTCAGGCGAGATCGGGAGTCCGTTCCAATTCCATGTTTCCCAGTCGCTAACTACTCTATAAATATTCTCTCCATTTTCATTAAATGTATCAAAACTTATTTCATCGTAAACCCAAAGCATAATAAGGATTGAGCATGCCATCCCGATAGCCAATCCGCCAATATTAATAAAAGAATAGATTTTGTTTCGTTTGATATTTCTTAGAGCAATTTTTAAATAATTAATAATCATCTTTCCATTCCTTTCATTATTTTTTTATTCCTGCCTCAAGCTTTCAACCGGGTTTGATACTGCCGCTTTTATTGCCTGGGAACTGATTGTAGCTAATGCAATTATCAAAGCAATCCCGCCTGATAAAACAAACATCCACCAGCTCATTTCCGTATGGTATGCAAAATTCTGTAACCATCTATTCATTATAAACCAGGCAAGCGGCCAGGCGATAATATTAGCAATTACTACCCACTTTAATAATTCGTTTGTAAGTGTAAATACAATTGAGTTAATACTCGCTCCAAGAATTTTTCTAACTCCAATTTCTTTTGTGCGACGATTGGTATTCTGAGAAATTAATCCGAACAAACCCATGCAGGCAAGAATAATTGCAAGTATAGAAAAACCGTTAATAATGCTTTGGAATCTTTGGTCTGATTTATAAAGTTGATCATAAGTTTTATCGAGGAATTCAAATTCGAAAGGTGTTTCAGGTGAAAGTTCATCCCACGTATTTTTTACATATTGAATAGTTTTTGAAACATTTTTATTGGTCATATGAATATTTATTTCTGAATTCCAATCTACCCAGAACAACGCAGCCGGTTCTACCTTTTGATGAAAGGACGTGTAATGAAAATCTTTCATCACACCGATGATTCTTGCTTTCCCATTTAAGTCTAGTTCTGCACCTAAAGCCGGTTTGAGCATAAATTCTTTAACAAATGCTTCATTGACAATCATTGTAGTCATCTTGTCGCTTTTAATATCCCATGAAAAAGGTCTTCCTTCCGTTATTTTAATCTTCATGGTAGGAATAAAATCAGGATCTACAGTTGTTGCCCTAAAAGATTTCTTTACACCATTTATTTCAGTTGACAACCCAATTGGCAAATCTCTGCCCAGTGCTACGTTGGAACGAGCTACATTTAGTATATCCGGATTTTGAAGTAGCTTTTGTTTAAAAACATCAAAATGCTTATTTATCACCTTACTCTGATTGAAGTGAATAATATTTTTATCGTTAAATCCCAAGTCCTGGTATTTGAGGTAATTGACTTGTTTAGAAACAATGATTGTGCAAATTATCAGTGCAATGGAGATTGCAAACTGAAACACGATAAGAGCATGCCTTATTGAATTTCCTCTTTTAACTTTGGTTATTTCGCCTTTAAGAACAGCTACGGGTTTAAATGCGGAGAGGACAATTGCTGGATAAATTCCTGAGATTGTACCAATAATTATTACACCGGCAATAAAAATAAGAACAGAGTACGGCTGATATATAAAGTCGAAAGAGATTTGTTTGCCTATCATTCTAAAATAAAAAGGTCTGCTCAATTCAACAATTAGAATAGCAACAGGTGCAGCAATGAGGCTGATTAAAATCGATTCACTTAGAAATTGTTTAATGAGTTCTATACGGCGAGAACCGACAACTTGGCGTATACCAATTTCCCTGGAGCGTGTAGCCGATTTAGATATGGCTAAATTGATAAAATTAATAATTGCAATTATCAGGATAAACACTCCAATAAGCTGCAAAATAAGTAGTAATTGTTCTATACTGTTGTTATGAAAGTGAACTTCATCTAGTGGAATCAGTCTGATTTTTGAAGGAGTATTTCCCAACCTTTTTTCTTGTTCCAGCCATAACTTATTAACCTCACCTGTGAAAACGCTTACGTCGTTTTGATTGAAAGAGATGAAGGTTGAACTCATCCAATTACCCCAATCTTCGTCAATATCAATACCGGATGGTTTAACAGCATACAAAGTTGTATAAGATCCCACTGCGTTGAATGAAATACTTGAATTATTAGGTATATCTTCCATAATGGCCGTTACTGTCATATCCATATCCGGCTGGCTGTTTCTATCTCCAACATAATGGATTGTTTTCCCAACTACATTATCAGTGCCGAATAAACTTAGCGCCGTACTTCTTGTTAAAACAACTGAATAGGGATCTTTTAATGCTGTCGCTGGGTTGCCGTACAATACATGAAAACTAAATACATCAAAAAGTGTGGTATCTGCAAAAACTATATCTTTAACCTTTATCTTTTTACTGATTCCATCAACAGTCACCTCAACTATAGGAGATTTTCCTCCTCCTAAACCGTTGTCAATTCTGACAACTTTTTTGAAGCCGGGTATATTATTTTTAATAACTGTACCTAGTGGTGCTGGTGTATAAAATCCGTTGGCGATTTCAACCTGATAAATATTGTTATGATCATTAAAGAATTTATTAAAGCTCAATTCATTTACACAATACAAGGTAATGAGGAGAAAACCTGCCATCCCAACAGCCAGGCCAAAAATATTTACAACTGAATTGGTTTTGTTTTTTAACAAATGTCTAAATGCAATTTTAAAATAATTTTTTAACATAATATTCCTTAATAAATAATTTCTTTTTGAAACTGATTATTCCTGGCGCAGGCTGTCGACCGGATTTGCATAAGCGCTTTTTACCGATTGATAAATAATTGTGATAAATGCGACGCCAAATACCATGGAAGCAGCCGCTGCAAAAACAGTGTAATTTATTTCGATTCTATAGGCAAAATCTTCCAGCCAAATATTCATAAAATAATAGGCTGCGGGTGTGGCAATGATTACCGCAATGAATATCCAAAGTGCAAACTCCTTCGATATTAAGTTGACAATTGAGTAAACGGAAGCTCCCAATACTTTTCTTATTCCAATCTCTTTTACTTTTGTTGTTAGTATGTATGATACTAGTCCGAACAAACCGAGGCATGAAATAAAAAGTGCAAGCACAGTAAAAAGTATAATTAACTTACCCGCTTTTTCTTCTGTCGAATAATTTTGATAATACTGATCTTCTACAAATCTATAATCGAGCTTACTGCCGGGGAATACCGATTCCCATTTCTCGCTGAAGTATTTGATGACATCCGCTTCAGAGCCGGGTTTGTATCTGGCTGCAATTAAAGAGTAATAATCGGGATGAATCAATATCATCGCCGGGGCAATTTTATTATGAAGAGACTTAAAGTGAAAATCCTCTATAACACCAATTACATTCATGTCTTTATACGTTTCGCCAAACGGCACCATTAAAGTCTTCCCCAAAGGCTCCTTTAAACTTAGTGCGGCAGCGGCTGTTTTGTTTAGAATAATTCCCTCACTTGCATCAGTAGAAAATTTGTTTGAAAAATCTCTTCCTTTCAACAACTTTATTTTCAACAAATTGAGAAAATCAAAATCAGCCGGAATTGCTTGAATTGTAATGTTGTCATTTTCGTCGGCATCCTTCAGTTTAACGCTCATCTGAAATTGGCTGTTTACTCCCGGTATTGTGTAGCCCGCTGAAACATTCGTGAAGTTTTGATTTTTTAATAGTTCATTTTTAAGAACTTCATATTTTTCTGATCTGTTGGGAATGTTAAAGGGCATGAATCCAAATATTATATTTTTTTTGTCAAATCCGAGATCGCTGTTTTTCATATAATCTAACTGCTGATAGATCACTAGAGCACTGCAAATTAACACCACTGAAATAGTGAATTGAAGCACCACCGATAAATCTCTGAATGATATTTTTCTTCGTCCGGTTGACAATTTACCCCGCATAATTTTAACAGGTTTAAATTTTGAGAATAGTAATGCAGGATAACTCCCCGCAGCAATTCCCACTACCATCAACATTCCGATTACAACAATATAAAAGAATGCACTCTGCCCGGGGTAAGCTAGGGAATCGAACCCCATGAACGAGTAAACAGTATCGCTGAAGTACTCATATAAAAATATTCCGACAATAATTGAAATTGACGCCGTTAAAACCGACTCAGTTAAAAACTGCAATATTATTTGAAATTTACCTGCGCCGACAACTTTTCTTACACCCACTTCCCTTGCTCTATCCATAAACTTGGCGGTTGATAAATTCATAAAATTAAAGCAGGCTATCAGAAGTACAAGTATAGCTGCGATTAAAAATATATAAGCGTATAATTTATTTCCTTTGGGTCCAATGTCGGAACGTAAAGAATTATCCCAATGAATTTCGGATAACGGTTGAAAATCCAGAATCATTTTCTGAGCAAAATTTTCAGGTACATTTCTCTCAAATATCTGCCGCAGTTTACCGCTGCATTCTTTAATTGAAGCGTTGGGTTTGAGAAGCACATATGTAAGATCGGAACCCCAGCTGCTCCAAGGGAATTCTGAATAACTTCCTTCAGCATTGAGTGTTGAGTATGACATAAGTGCAGAATATTGAAAGTGAGTATTCTCAGGCGTATCCGGCAGTAAGCCGGTAACAGTGAAAGGTATATCTTCAATTTGAATAATTTTGCCCAGCGGTTCTTTATCCCCAAAATATTTTTGTGAGAGTGATTTTGTAAGTATGACGGAATAAGGCTCCGCCAATGCCGCATTTACGTTTCCCTCGATCAAACTTAACGGAAATATTTTTAATATTTCATTATCAGAATAATAAAAGTTTTCCTCGGGGTATTCGTTTTTCTCATTCACTTTAATATTTAAGGTATTATTCCTTTTAATTCTAGCTGCAAATTCAACCTCGGGTACTTCTTCGTTCAAAGCAGGAGCAACAGCGGGCATAACACCTGCGAAATTCATTTTGCTGCCTTCACTTCCCCACTCTGCAGTAACACGGTAAATTCTATTACCATTAGTATGATAATTATCGTAACTGAATTCAGTTGCTGCATACATTAACATAAGAAGGCACAAGCCCATTCCTACAGCTAATCCTGTAATATTTATGAAAGAAATGACTTTGTTTTTTAATAAATTTCTTACTGCTATCTTTAAATTATTTTTAAACATTTTCACTCCGCTATAACTTTGTATTATTCATAACGTATTGATTTTACAGGATTAACACTCGCCGCTTTTATTGATCTATAGCCAACCGATATTAGCGCAATAATAAGAGCGGCGGCGGCAGCCAATAAAAACGGTATAAAATTGAGTTCAAATTTAAATGCATAATCGGAAAGCCATTTAACCGCTAGATAATAAGCCATCGGCCAGGCAATTAAATTTGCAATTAATACCATTGAGATATATTTCTTCGTCATCATATTTGTAATGCTGATGACAGAGGCACCCAGTACTTTTCTAATTCCAATTTCTTTTGTTTTTCGCTCAGCGGCGAGAGATGATAAACTGAAAAGACCAAGTGCGGCAATAATTATTGCCAGAGAAGAAAAGTAAAAGAATATCTTCATGAAATTACTTTCCGCTTTGTAAACTCTATCAAAAGTTTCATCCAAAAAATAATATTCGAATGGTGCAGACTGAGTTATATCATTCCAGACATTTTCAATATTTGCCAGCAGTTCTGTATAATTTAAAGATTTTACTTTTAACGAAATATAACTGAATTGATCCCGCCATGGCTTATTAGTAGTTATCAGGGGAGAAATCTCTTCATGAAGTGATGCAAAATTGAAATCCCTAATTACACCTATTACTTTATGTTCACCGCTGCGCGATATCTCTTTTCCGAGCGGTTCATTCCATCCTATATTTTTAGCAAGCGATTCATTGATAATGTAAGCTTCTTTATCGGTAGCAAATTCACGTGAAAAGTTTCTGCCCTCAATTAATTCAATTCCGTAGGCAGCAAGAAAATCTTGATCTGCATCTAATACATTTATCATAACCGGTGTTGAGTAACCTTCCGGGAAATAGCCGTTTGAGGTAAATCCGGATGTGGGTACATCTGAGCTAGCTGTGGCACTTAATACTCCCGGCACTGTAAGCAATCTATCTTTCACCAACTCGCTTTGCTTTCGGGAAAATTCATCCTCCAGCGATAGATAAATTATATTTTCTTTATCAAATCCTAAATCTTTATTCTTAATAAAACTTAGCTGATTGCTGATCACAATCGTAAATATTATTAGTGAAATTGAGATGGTAAACTGAAGCACTATTAAAATACTTTGCAGCGTTAGCTTTACACTGCTGGCCGATATACCTTTTCTCAATGCCGATGCCGCTTGGAAAGAGGAAAGATCAAATGCCGGATAGCTTCCTTCAATTAAACTTACAATTACCAATAGTTCAATCAGTCCCAAAAAGTTTACCGGATATAACAGATTTACGTCAAAGAAGTTTTTCTTCATTAAATCATGATAAACAGGTGAAAACAAATCTGCCAGCAAT
>JAENZU010000112.1 GCA_016841125.1 Melioribacter sp.
TATTCAGCCATCTGATTATCGAAAGGAACAATGGAGGAAGTTGCACCCACTTCAGCTCGCAAGTTGCAGATAGTTCCCTTACTTGTGCATGAAAGAGAATTTGCGCCCCCACCGAAATATTCGATTATAGCGCCTGTACGCCCTTTAACCGAGCGAATTCCGACCACTTTAAGAATAATATCTTTTGAAGAAGTCCAGCCGCTCATTTTGCCGGTAAGTTTAACTCCGATAAGTTTGGGCCATTTTAATTCCCAAGGCATGCCGGACATCACATCAACCGCATCCGCTCCGCCAACGCCAATTGCGATCATTCCTAAACCGCCTGCGTTAGGAGTGTGTGAATCTGTGCCGATCATCATTCCGCCTGGAAATGCATAATTTTCTAACACAACCTGGTGAATTATTCCCGCGCCCGGTTTCCAAAATCCAATTCCGTATTTACGGGAAACACTTTCGAGAAAATCGAACACTTCTTTGTTTTCATCCTTTGCACGCAGCAGATCATCCGCAGCGCCAACTTGAGCTTGAATCAAGTGGTCGCAATGCACTGTTGAAGGAACGGCGGCATTCTTTTTACCGGCATGCATAAATTGAAGAAGCGCCATTTGAGCCGTTGCGTCCTGCATTGCAACTCTATCGGGTGCTAAATCAACATAATCTTTCCCTTTCTGAAATTCTTGACTGGGTTTATCCCAAAGATGTGTGTATAATATTTTTTCGGTAAGCGTTAAGGGTCTTCCGACTACTTTCCTAATTTTATCGTGTTTCTCTTTAAGTTCCGAATACACTTTTTTAATCATATCAATATTTGCTGTCATAATAATCTCCACATAATTTTCTAATATTATTACAAAATAATCAAATTCTTAAATTATTGCATACAAATAGTCTTTTATAAAAGTAAAGAGTGCCGAACCGGTCGACTAAATCAGACACTTAAAATTAATTTCTGCTGAAAATATTAACTGCCGGGACTTTTAGTTACCGCAGTTTTCGATTCAGCCGAATTGTTGTAAAACCGTGTAGTCGGGTATGCAAAATCAATATCTTTATGTTTGGAAAAAGCATCGAGAATATCTTCCCAAATAGCCACTTCGGTAGCACGTCTTCTTCTAACTTTACACAAATATCTTAAAGTGAGCAGAACGCCGCTGTCTTTTACGGTTGTGTAAACAATGGGAGAAAGGTATTCGTAAAAAATCATAAATCTTTTTGCGGCTTCTTTTATCTGTCTTTCGGCATCGTCGCTTAGCTGAAGAGCGTGTACATTTATTATATCCTCAAGCATGTTTTTAGCTTTTTTCCAGTTGCTTTCAAAAGTTATTAAAATTGGAATTTCGTTCCAGATGTATTCAAATCCTTGCGTGTAATTTGCCTGGTATTCGGAAAAAACTTTACCGTTGGGAATGTGAATTATTCTTCCAGTGCTTTGATCGGCATCAACCCAATTTCCTATTTCAATAATTGAAAATTGGAAGAGGCGCAAATCAATTACATCACCGGTTACATTTCCTATTTCAATTCTATCGCCAACTTTTAGCGGTTTACGGAAAAGAATGAAAATCCACCCGACAAAATTTACCAGCGGATCTTTTAACGCAATTGCCAAACCCGCGGATAAAAGTCCGAAGAAAGTACCTACGGATTCAAAAATTCCGAACCATACCCTTGAAAGAAAAATAAGGGCAATAGCCACAACAATGTAATGAGAAAATTTCTTCCATTGGTAACGTATTGAAACATCGTCTATTTTCTCTAAAATAAACCTTTCAACAAGTCTCTTTATCGCCCAAAAGATCAATATAATTACTACTGAAATAATAATATTTGTTTGGGTATTTGGTGAGACCCCGAGATATTTTTCTATTAAAGCGGAAATTGATGCCATCTTCCTGATTTCCCAAAATTATTGTAGTTTCAATTTTAAAGTAAGAAAAGTTGTGATAATTAACTTAATTGCTGCATTGATTAATTTTAGGTTTCAAGATGAATTTTAAAGAGATCGCAGTCAAATTGAATGCCGAATACGGTAATGAGTTTTTAAGAAACAATCCGGATTTCAAATTGACTAAATCCGAATTGGAGGAAATGATTGAAGTAACTTTGTGGAAAGATTCGGTTAACCTTTCTGATTATGACAGCGGAATGATAATTAACGAATGGTCGAGAATAGTTGAATTCAACTGGAACAATTATGCATTGATTGCCAGAGTATTGAATGTAACTTACCCTTTTGCTGATTTAGTAGAGATTACAAGTGAAGAAGTAGAGGAGCTCACAATGGCGCTGGACAATTACAATCCAATGGTGGGAGAATCAGAGCCCGATCAAATTGACGCAATATTATATAGCTGGATAAATGAATTAGGCGACGAGTTTGATGATTCGATGCACGATCCTTACGTTTAATACCTGCCGAATTACCACGTGTTTTTTGATTTTATAAATTTCCGGAATCCACTCTAAAATAATTCACAAAGAAGTTTCTTATATTAAAAGTTTAAATTTTTGAAATTAAGAGAGTAAAATGAAAGTTAAAGCACTATCGGATATCCCCAAAGCATACGATCCCTCTTTGGTTGAGGATAAGTGGTACAAGTACTGGACTGACAATGATTTTTATCATTCCGAAATTGATCATTCTAAAAAATCATATACAATTGTAATTCCCCCGCCGAATGTGACCGGAATGCTTCATTTGGGGCATATACTCAACAATACCATTCAGGATGTTTTTATTCGCTACAAACGGATGAAAGGCTTTAATTCATGCTGGGTTCCCGGTACCGATCATGCGTCAATCGCTACAGAATCTAAAGTAATCCAATATTTAAAGAGCCAGGGTATTAGCAAAGATGATATCGGAAGAGAAGAATTTTTAAAACATTGCTGGGAATGGACCGATAAGTACGGCGGAATTATTTTTAAACAATTAAGAAAGCTCGGTGTTAGCTGCGATTGGAAAAGACAGCGTTTTACGATGGATGATCACTACTACAAAAAGGTAATTGAAGCATTTGTTGATCTTTACAAAAAAGGATTGATATACCGCGGATACCGGATGGTAAATTGGTGCCCCGCTTCCAAGTCCGCAATCTCCGATGAAGAAGTTGATTTCAAAACCGTAAAGGGAAATCTCTGGTATTTCAAATACCCTGTAAAAGAGAGCAGCGAAGTTTTAGTTGTTGCAACAACCAGACCCGAGACTATGCTGGGAGATACCGGCGTTGCTGTTAATCCCGAGGATGAAAGATATAAACACTTGATCGGTAAGTCAGTAGTACTGCCGATTGTTGGAAGAGAAATACCAATATTTGCGGACGAATATGTTGACAAAGATTTCGGCACCGGCGTTGTTAAAGTAACTCCCGCGCACGATATTAATGATTTTGAAATGGGGCAGCGGCATAAATTAGAAGTAATAAATATCTTTCATGAAAACGCTTCTACAAATAACAACGCGCCCGAGGGTTTCCGCGGATTGGATAGATATGAAGCACGAAAAAAAGTTGTAGAAAAATTTAAAGAACTTGATCTGCTGGAAAAAATCGAAGACTACACAAATAATGTGGGTTACTCCCAGCGGGGGGGCGTGCCGATTGAACCATACCTTTCCGAACAATGGTTTATGAAAATGGAAGAGCTTTCGAATCCGGCGTTAGAAGTGGTGAAGCAGGGCAAAGTAAATTTTCACCCTAATCACTGGGTTAAAACTTACGAGCACTGGATGGGTAATATACGCGATTGGTGTATATCACGGCAATTGTGGTGGGGGCATCAAATTCCGGTTTGGTATCACAAAGAAACCGGAGAAATTTATTGCGAAGCAGATCCGCCGGAAGACATTGAAAACTGGAAGCAGGACGATGATGTGCTGGATACATGGGCTTCAAGCTGGCTTTGGGCGCATGATGTTTTTACGACCAAAGAAGATCAGGATTATTACTATCCCACAGACCTATTGGTTACCGCACCAGATATTATTTTCTTTTGGGTTGCACGAATGATTATGGCTGGGATGGAATTCAAAAACGAGATCCCGTTTAAAGATGTTTATTTTACAAGTGTGATTAGAGATGAACAGGGAAGAAAGATGAGCAAGTCGCTCGGTAATTCCCCCGACCCGATAGATGTAATAAAAGAATACGGCGCTGATGCGATGAGATTCACAATTCTGCATATCGCTCCACTCGGGCAAGATGTTCTCTTTAGTACCGACAAATGCGAGATGGGACGCAACTTTGCGAATAAGATATGGAATGCCGGAAGATTTTTGCTGATGAACGCACAGAATATTGAATTGAATTCGGAATTGAAAAATAAACATTTGGATTTTACAGATAAGTGGATAATATCACGTTTCCAGAATTCGCTTGATCAAATGAATAATGCCTTGGATAAATTTGACATTACCGGGGCTACCAAAATTATTTATTCCTACGTGTGGAATGATTTCTGCGACTGGTACGTTGAACTTGCCAAAAACAGAATGTACAGTGACGACGAGGAAGTTAAATCGGCGGTACTTACAAGAGCGCTATCATTGTTCGAAGACATGCTGAAAATGATCCATCCTTTTATGCCCTTTATTTCAGAGGAGATCTGGCAGCTCTTGGATGAAAGAGGTGATAATGAAAGTATCTCAATGGAACAAATGCCGGAGCCTGATAATTCGCTTATTAATATTGAGGCTGAAAAGGAAATTGATTTTGTTCAAAGTGTAGTTACGGCTATTCGAAATATTAGGGGCGAAATGAATATTCCCCCTTCAAAGGGGATCAACGTTTATCTTAAGACTTCCGGTGTTTCTGAAGTTCAGCATAAGTATATAAAAACACTCGGCAGAATTGAGGAGCTTCACGTTGGAGAAGATTTGGGAAAACCAAAATCGAGTGCTTCATCCGTAGTTAAAGGGTGCGATATTTTTATTCCGTTAGAAGGACTAATAGGTCTGGAAGTTGAACGCAATAGAATAGAAAAGGAAATTGCACGGCTCCAAGGAATGTTAACCGGAATAACAAAAAAACTTTCGAACGAGAATTTTGTTAACAGAGCACCGAAAGAGGTTGTGGATAAAGAGAAAATGAAGCAGAGCGATTGGGAGCAGTCGCTGAAAAAGCTCAACCAAATATTAGAAGATTTAGAATAATTACTAACCCGGTTCCGCCGGGTTTTCTTTTTTTGAGTTTAATTTCATAACTTGACTTATTCCAATCACAAAAATATTTGTGAGAAATGAATAAAAATAAAATGAAAATTTGGGAAGTTTCGCTCGATCTCTTTTCAACCAAAAGCTTTGACGGTACATCTGTAAGAGATATAGCCCGCAGAGTTGGAATACGGGAAAGTGCAATTTATAATCACTTCAAATCGAAATCGGAAATTCTAAAAACGCTTGTTGTCCGTTACAATTCACAAGCGGAGGCTTTGCAAATAATAAATGACGAACTTTTGGAGCAATTAGGAAATCCGAAAGTTTTTATGCTCAACTTTTGCTCTCGACTGGTTAAGCTTTGGAGTCGACCCGAAGAGAGAAAATTCTTCCGGCTTTTATTAAAAGAACAGTACCGTGAAATTGACGATTTTGTAATTTCAATTGATTCACATTTAAAAGAAGTACGTGTTATTTGGTGGATGATATTTGACGAACTTGTTAAATATCAATTCGTACGTCAGGAAGATCCAAAATTATTAGCCGAAGAGTTTTTATCCCCATTATTCCTGTACCGTATCGAAAATCTTACTAACGATAAACTGCCGAACAGTGAAGAGACAAATGAATTTATGACAAAACATGTTAACTATTTCTGGGAATCGGCAAGATTAAAATAAATGAATAAAAAAATTATTGCAGCAGGTTTATTCGGATTTTTAGCCGTGGCATTGGGCGCATTCGGAGCTCATTCACTCAAATCAATTTTAGACCAAAGCCAGTTAAATACTTACAATACGGGTGTTTTATATCATCTGATTCATGCAGCCGTACTGCTTGCGCTTGCGGTTTCAAACAATGAAAAATTTAATAAAGCTTTTCTATTTATCGCCGCGGGCATTGTACTTTTCTCATTTTCACTTTATTTGTTGGCAATTACTGGAATAAAAATATTTGCCTTTATCACTCCATTTGGCGGCGTAAGCTTTTTAATAGGCTGGGGACTAATAATTTATAACGGCATGAAAAAATAATAGCGGTTTTATTTAACTGCGTAAACTCTAAGTCCGCTGCTGATAAAATGATTTATTCCTCTTATTCCTTCAAACAGAATTCTTTTAATAGCGGCATCAGGTTTAAATTTATCCGGTTCCAGAATATTCCATTTTAGTAAAAGATCCATAACCAGATCTCCTTGATTGGTAACCCTCACATTTCTAAACCCGACTTTATTCAAATAATTATCCATGGTCTTATTTGAGAAAACGAATAGATGTCCTTCCGGCATAAAATAGAACCAATCTTTTCCGCGCAGCTTTCGTTCGGGACAGTCGTAGTTGCCGGTAGTTAAAAAAAGCAATCCACCTTTCTTAAGTGAATTGAAAATTTTTTCAAGCGATTTCATCGGGTCGGGCAAATGCTCAATTACTTCCTTCATTACAATTGCATCATATTTTTCTGTACCGAGGTCGGCAGAATCAATCGTTTCGTTTTTTACATCGAGCCCTTTCGAGCGGGCAAACTCTGATGCATATTGAGATAGCTCCAGCCCTTCAACATCAAATCCTAATTTGCGTGCTTTGTATAAAAACAAACCCATGCCGCAGCCAATATCCAGCAGTTTGAAATTTTCATTTAAAGGATTTTCTTTTGTTAAAAGTTCTTTTATCGTTGCCGCGTCCCAATCCATCAAAGTAGTTTTTTCAATGTTTTCTTCAAACTCATTTTTGTACTGCACACTCTCATCAAAGCCTTTGCCGGTAAAGTAATCCTCGTTGTATAGATCATTTACCGCTTCAATGGTAAGCCTGGGATTTACATAAACAAGTTCGCACACATTGCACTGAACAATGTTGTATCCCTCCTTTACGTAAACAATTTTATAATTATCGGAATTGCAAAAGTTGCAGTTTATTTTTTCGAGAGGTTTTTTATTCACAAGGTTAACAATTTTTTAATCGAGAATATAAAGTTAATAATAAAGTAATAATTATGAAGCACTTTATTTCCAATAATATTTAACTATATTTAAGTCATTTCAAACTTGATTGAAAATACTGTATGGCTACTAAAAAAAGTGTAAAGATTTCAAAATTATTTGTTCTCGACACCAACGTAATTCTCCATGACCCAACATGCATTACCCAATTTGAAGAAAATGATATAGTAATTCCTTTGGCGGTAATAGAAGAGATTGATCATTTTAAACGGGGAAGCCAGGTAATTAATTTAAATGCCCGTGAATTCACGCGCACACTCGATTCGCTTACAGGCAATGCTATATTTAACGGCGGCGTTTCTCTCGGTAAAGGGAAAGGTAGAGTTAGAGTTAGAATTACCAAGGCGCTTTCGCCTGAGATAAAGGAAGCATTTAGAGAAGACAATGCAGATCACAGAATACTCAGCGTTGCATTCGATCTGGATAAAGAAAGTGGATCAAAGCAGAAAGTAATTCTGGTTTCGAAAGATGTAAATCTTCGTATGAAAGCCAAGGCATTGGGAATTCAGGCTGAGGATTATTCAACCGACCGGGTTGGCAGCGTTGAGTACTTATTTACCGGCAAAGAAATAATCGAGTCATTCGACGACGATATTCTTCAGCAATTTTATTCTCCCCCTTATGTTGTACCGGTTGAAGAGATTAAAAAACGAGTGCCTAACGAGATCATCCCTAATAAATTTTTTATTATCCGTAATGAAAACCGATCTGTTCTTGCCAGCACGGACAGTGAATTGGAGAACTTCAAAAGGATTGACAAACAAACGGTTTACGGAATTACACCCAGAAATGCAGAACAAACTTTTGCCATCGATGCCTTGATCGATATGAATATTCCGCTTGTAAGCTTAACGGGTAAAGCCGGCACGGGAAAAACATTGCTGGCACTAGCAAGCGCACTGCATGTAAGAAAATTTTACAGGCAAATTTATATTGCACGCCCTGTTGTTCCGTTGAGCAATAAAGATATAGGATACCTGCCCGGAGATGTTGAGAGCAAACTTGGTCCTTATATGCAGCCTTTGTGGGATAACCTAAAAGTCATTCAGGATCAATTTAAAGAGCTCGATAAAAATTATCAGACAATTACTAATTTGGTTAAAGAAGAAAAACTTGTAATTGAACCTTTGAGTTATATTAGAGGCAGAAGCTTACAACGAATATTTTTTATAGTTGACGAAGCACAGAATCTCACTCCGCATGAGATAAAAACCATTATTACACGTGCGGGTTCCGGGGCTAAGATTGTTCTTACAGGCGATATTTACCAGATTGATCACCCCTACCTTGATACTCAATCGAACGGACTGTCATATTTGATTGATCATTTTAAAGGGCAGAAATTATATGCGCATATAAATTTGGAAAAAGGGGAAAGATCGGAACTGGCGGAACTTGCAAGCAATCTTCTTTAAATTGGAGAGGTGTGCAAAAGCTGTGTGAAAAACTCGGCATTCTTAGTGTCTTTTATATTGCTGTAGGCGTTTACAAGATTGTTCAGTACTCTGCGGATTATCATTTTCGGTGATGTGTGCATTTC
>JAENZU010000113.1 GCA_016841125.1 Melioribacter sp.
ATTCGATATTGCTGCTTCAGCTTTCTACCGACGAATTTATGCACTGGCACTGGAGTGACGAAGGAATACTTTATTTTTGTATAAGATTATCCGATCTTAAACAATTAAGATTTCACAAAACTTGGTGTATTCTTCAATCTTATTGAGTACAGTAATGAAAAAACATATTAAAAATCATGATGAAATTCTACAATTAAGCAATGATGTAACTTCCGGTCTTTTCCAAATTTCCTCCGATATTACCGATGAACAATTAGCTGAAATGGGTTACGAATTAAGCTCATTCTATTTTTACGAATCAGAGAGAGGTGACGAAAAAGAGGTTTACGTTTACCAAAAAGATGATTCGAGAATTGTAAAGATATCCAATTATATTGAGCGCGAGGGGGGGATGTTCATTAATGTAACTTTTGTTCCTGTAGAAATTGCAAATAAAGAGTATCAAGCTGAAATTGAAAAAGAGCTTGAGAAACCATCGCTCTATTTGATAGCATCAATCTTAAATAGAAGGAAAATTATGCTGGAAAATGGTGAAGGCTTTTTTAATTATTCGGGGACATTAGGTAATTATCACTTTGATATGATACTTAAAAGTGAAGAATTATCAAATAAAGTTATTAACAACTTTTTAGACCAATATAGATCGGGGGCTTACAATTCAGATAACCCTATGATGGTAAAAAAAATAATTTCCGTCTTAAATAAATGAAGTGTTAAAAATGAACCAATTATTTTCATTCGATCCTCACAAAAAGTTAAAGACTAAGCAAATACTTGTTCTATCTACAATCAGTCTTTTTATTCTTCTCCTAGGTTTAATTTTACAGATTACTATTCCTCTTGGTGATAGAGTAAGCGGCAGCCAAGTTGCTTCTATACTTTGGCCAATTATTTTTGGAGTAATTCTATTATTCTGGTTCATTACTTTTCCGCTCGTTATTTTATGGATCAATAATCTGCATTATTTTGTGGAAGAAGACCGAATAAGAATTCACAAAGGGATATTGAGTAAAATTCAGCAGAACATCCCTTATAAAGCTGTTACTGATTTCATCCTTCACCGGTCACTTTATGACAGACTCCTTGGATTAGGATCGATTAGAATTCAAACAGCCGGTCAATCTGCAACAGCTACCGGTTATGAAGGCAATATAGCAGGTCTTATTGAATGGGAAAATATTTACGATGAGCTCAGAAAAATATTGATTAAAAAGAGTGCAACAATGGGAATAACGGGAGTTGAAGAACCCGAATCTGAAGAAGAAATTCTTAAAGAGATTCTTACTGAGTTGAGAGAAATAAAGGAACAGTTGAAAAAATAATTATTGCAAAAAGCTTATTTCTGATTCTTTAACTCTTCTAAATTATCTCTGCTGTATTTTTTAAGCATCATCTTTTTAACACGTTCAAGAGGATAACCTTCCATATCGAACAGGTAATGCAAAAATACACCATCTATCATTCCGCCAAGAATTCTTGCTTCAAGCGGTGCATTTTGAATACCAATTTTTCGGAAGATTCCAACCATCTCTTTCATGACTCTGTCATTAAAATTATTAAAAACAATTTTCGTTTGCTTAAGTATTTCAGGCTGAAGCATTAAATTTACAATGAGTTTCCAATAAGTCGGATCTTCTTCAACATATTTAAATGATCTTTTAATCATTCTTTGTAATTGCTCGTAGGGATCATCATCGGCAAATGTATCCTTCTCAATCTCTTCTCCTATTCGAAGCAGTTCATCAAATATTGATTCGAGTATCGAATTTTTACTGTTGAAATAATTATATATTAATCCTTTGGAAATTTCGGCTTCCTTTGCGATATCACTTATTGAGGTTCCGTGAAAACCTTTTTCGGCAAACAGCTTCAGCGCGGAATTCAAGATGCTTCGACTCGTTTTATTCCGCATTTCTTTAAATTGTTCCTCTGTTCTCGGCATATTAACTATTTTGGTTGAATGAATGTTCAGTCATAAAAATATGTGATTTAGATCAATAAATCAACAAAAATAAAAAAGATTGAATATTCTTCGGTATTTTACTTGACAAAAGAAAATTAATGTTTTAGTTTTTGACTGAACGTTTAGTCAATTATAAATCTCGAGTACAAAAATGAAAACGATATTCATAATAATCATTTCACTTCTTATTTCGATAACTAATTATTTTGCGCAAACCGCTGAAGAGATAATCAAAAAATCCGAGGACCTCATCAAAGGTGAATCGGCACATGGCGTAATAGAAATGACAATCAAAACAGATGATTACACACGCGAATTAAAAATGGAAAGCTGGTGGGAGGGAAATGAAAAAGCGCTGATCGTGATCCAATCCCCCATAAAAGAAGCGGGTAATAAAACATTGAAAATTGGGAATGAGATGTGGAACTACTTAAAGAATACTGAAACCACAATTAAAATTCCCCCCTCCATGATGCTGCAGTCGTGGAACGGTTCTGACTTCACCAATGATGATCTTGTGAGAGAATCTAACTTATTGAAAGATTATAACCAGAAAATTGTCGGGGAAGAAAAAGTGGACGGCGAATTGTGCTGGAAAATTTTGCTTGAACCAAAACCCGATGCGCCTGTAGTTTGGGGTAAACTTTATTATTGGGTAAGAAAATCCAATAACCTCGCCTCAGTGGTTGAATATTACGATGAAAAGGGAAAGCTGATACGATACTTAACTTATACAGATATTAAAAAATTCGGCAACAGAAATCTCCCCTCCAAATGGACTATGCACAATCAGGTTGAAGAGGGACATTCGACCACCATCAAAATTATTGAAATGGAATTTAATATAGATATTAGTCCACGCAAATTTTCCTTTCAAGAATTAGAGAGAGGTAATTAAATTGAAACTTTTATTATTACTCGCCTGGCGAAATATCTGGAGGAATAAGAGGCGTTCTATCCTAACCTTACTGGCAATAGTTTTCGCCACATTCCTCGCAATTGCCATGAGGGGCATACAGTTAGGCACTTACGATGTAAATATTAGAAACGCGCTTCAAGTTTTTTCCGGGTTTATGCAAATACAAAAAGCAGGCTACCAGAGTAATCCGTCACTAAATAAAAACTTTAAATTGACTCCCGAAATTGTTCAGGCTGTTAAATCGCATCCTCAAGTAAAAGGTTACTCACCCCGTGTAATGGCTGATGGTCTTATCAGTTTTAAAGATTATTCTCAAGGCACAGCAATTATTGGGCTCGATCCCAAACTTGAAAAAAGCACAACAAATATTATTGATAAAATTCAGGAAGGAAGATTTTTTTCTGCCGACTCTGAAAATGAAATAGTAGTAGGTTACAAACTACTTAAAAATCTTAAAGCCGAAATTGGCGATGAAGTTGTAATTTTAGCTCAGGGAACGGATGGAGCTCTTGGTAATCTTAAATTTAAAATTGTCGGGACTGTGAAACTGGGCTCTTATGAATTTGATGCAATGTCAGCATTCATGAAATTGCAAAACGCTCAAGAACTTGTTACAATGTATAATCGGGTTCATGCAATTGCCATTTCTCTTTACAAACTATCTGATATTGAAACAGTGAGGGACGAATTGGAATCGGAAATTTCAAACGATAAAATTGCAGTACTCCCCTGGCAAAAGGTAATGCCGGATTTTAAGCAGTCGATCGAGTTTGATAATGTGAGCGGAATTTTCTTTCTTGCAATTCTAATAGTAATTGTGGGCTTTGGAATCTTAAATACAGTACTAATGTCTGTCACTGAAAGGTTCAATGAATTCGGGGTTACATTATCAATCGGGATGAAAAACGCAAAACTGGTAATACTTGTGTTTATTGAGGCCGGCATAATTGCACTGTTGGGAATTCTCATCGGCAATGCTGTCGGTGTTGGAATCAATTATTATCTGGTTCAAAATCCAATTGAGTTTGCCGGACCGATGGCTGAGCTTTACGCCGAATACGGATTTCTCCCGGTCATTAGATCGAGCCTCGATCCGATGATATTTATCAACAATTCATCAATGATACTTTTGATCTCGCTAATCGCATGTATTTATCCTGCCGTGAAAGTTTACATGCTCGAACCGCTCAAAGGTATTAGGTACACATAATTAATGGAGTTGAAATGCTTGCAATGTTAGCCTGGCGAAATATTTGGCGGAACAGCAGAAGATCGATGATAGTACTCGGAAGTGTTGTTGTTGGAGTGGTTGCACTTATTTTTATGGATTCTTTTATGAATGGGTTTGTAATGCAGATGCTCTTCAACCAAATAAAATTAAATGTTTCGCACATTCAGATTCACAAAGAAGGATTTAGAGACAACAAAGTTGTTCAAAATTACATCCCGGATCAGAAAAAGGTAGAAACGGTTTTAGACAATTTTCCGGAGATTCAAAACTATACTAAACGAGTTATAACATTCGGATTACTCAGCAGTGCACGCAATTCATCGGGAGTCTATATTTACGGCGTTAATCCCGAAACAGAAGTAAAAGTTTCAAATATACATAAGCAAATAATTGAAGGTGATTATCTATCAGGTAACGGAAGAGAAATCTTGATCGGCAAAAAGCTGGCTGAAAAATTAGAAGTTGGAGTCGGCGATAAAGTCGTTGCTATGTCCAATACACCCGACGGCTCAATCGGTTCGGATGTTTTCAGGGTTACCGGAATTTTTCAAACCGTAAATTCAGAATTCGATAAATCAAATATTATCATTCCAATTGAGCGGGCTCAGTCTATGCTGGAAGTAGGCAACAAAGTCTACGAATTTGCAATGATGATAAATGATTACAATAAGGCAGATGAAATTGCAGCAAGAATCCAGAATAAATTAGAAAGAAATTATGAGGTGCAGTCTTATACTAAAATTCTTCCGCTGCTTGTGCTTCAAATGGATATGTATAAAGAGTTCGCTTACGTACTTAACTTTATTATAGGATTGGCTTTGATTTTCGGGATTATAAACGCAATGTTGATGGCAGTGTTCGAACGCATAAGAGAATTCGGAGTTCTCATGTCGATCGGGATGAAAAACTACAAATTATTTTTAATGATCATTTTCGAAGCTATGTTTTTAGGAGTGATTGGAACGCTGGTAGGTTTTATCATTGGATTAGCTATCGTTTATCCCTTATCGCACACGGGAATTGATATGAGCATATTTGCCGATAGTCTTGAATCATTTGGGATTGGTTCAATTATATATCCACGATTAATAATTGGAAATTTACTCAACACACTTTTAACAATTCCATTCATCACTTTGATTGGTGCCGTATATCCGGCATTCAAAGCTACAAGGCTTCAGCCTGTTTATGCAATTAGATATGTTTAATATATTTTTAGAGAAACAAAAATGTCGATAATAAAAACTGAAAAACTAGAAAAGACTTATTCCGATAACGGAGTTCCGGTTCACGCATTGAGAGGAATAGACATCGAAATTAAAAAAGGTGAATACTTAGTTATTGCTGGACCTTCCGGCTCGGGTAAAACAACGCTGCTCAATGTTCTCGGTGCACTCGATAAGCCGTCGGTCGGATCGGTCTTTTTTGAAGATAAAAATCTCGCCGATTTGAGTAAAAGTGAATTGTCAGATTTTAGATTAAAAAATCTCGGCTTTATTTTTCAAGCCTATAATTTAATTCCGGTTTTAACCGCACTTGAAAATATTGAGTTCAGTATGATGCTGCTTGGTATTTCAGAAAAAGAAAGACACAGAAGAGCAAAAGACCTACTGAAAGAATTGGGGATTGAAGAACTCGCGGATAAGCGCCCGAACGAAATGAGCGGAGGTCAGCAGCAGCGGGTTGCAGTCGCACGTGCAATTGTTAATAATCCAACTGTAGTTTTAGCAGATGAACCGACAGCCAATCTCGATTCAAAAACCGGCGGCGCTCTTCTCGATCTGATGGAAAAGATGAACAGAGAAAAAAATATAACATTTATTTTTTCATCTCACGATAAGCAGGTAATTGACCGGGCAAAAAGATTATTGATTTTGAAGGATGGTAAAATTTCAGAAAATGAGTAATCCGTTTTTAAAATATTTCTTTAAATCTTCATTTAAAATTAAACTCATTGCTGTGGCTGCGTTATTCTCAGCTACTTCCATTTTTGCTCAGTATGAGTTTTCTTTTTCGGGCTATGTTTTTGATCTGCCGATTTATCAATCCTCAAGTAAAAGTCTTTCAAATTATTTTGGAATTAAGCAGAATCAATTTTTGAATCTATCCCGTGTAAGACTTAAACCTACATTTAATTTGTGGTCGAGAGCAAGGATTAATTGGGAATATGAAATTTCCGCTTTGTATTATTCCTCACCCTCCGGCTTCGATTTAACCTCCGGTGGAAAAACTAACAGACAGATAATTGATCTCACATGGAATTTGGTAAATGAGAATAATTTCACTGTCAATCATTTTATCGATAGATTATATTTTAAGCAAGGTTTTAGTTTTGGCGAGGTTGAAATCGGGCGACAGCGGGTTGCATGGGGCAGCGCAAAAATTTGGAACCCGACTGATCTGTTTAATCCTATCAATCCTGCTAATTTTTATAAAATAGAAAAAGACGGAGCTGATGCGGTTTCGTTCAAATATTTTATCGGGTTGTTCACTGATCTGCAGGTTGTGTTAAATCCGCAGGATAAATTAAAAGAAAGTAATTACGCTTTTCGATTCCGAACTAATTACTACACTTACGATATATCATTTATCGGCGGATATTTTGATAGTAGGGTAATTTCAGGTTTAGATATCACAGGAAACTTTTTCGGCGCCGGACTCCGGTTCGAAGGGATTATATCTGCCGATGAAAATAAATTCAGCAGTAATTTTGCAAAATATATTGCCGGTATCGATTTTCAATTCACCTCCGAACTTTATACGCTGTTGGAATTTCACTTCAACGGTGAGGGGAAAAAAGAAAAACAGAATTATCAACTTCAGCGGCTCATTAAGGGAGAAATAATTAATTTGAGTAAAAACTATTTAGTTGCAAGCGCCGCATATCAATTCACTCCCCTTTTGAATATTACAATGACCGGGAACATTAATTTCAATGACAGCAGCGGTTTTTTAAATCTGCTTGCAAAATATAATGTCCTTGAAAATTTTGATGCCGGTTTGGGCGTTCAATATTTCTTCGGAGATGGATTTACGGAATATTGGTATTACTCAAATTCCCTTTATCTGCAAGGCGATTTTTATTTTTAGGGTAAACGATTTCTATTGCTTTTCTATCTTTTTTTTATTACAAATAGGTATACTTCATCGGAGTTTATTGAATTAACATTTACTCATTAAAAAAATCGAGAAAGGTATAATGCAAGAAAAAGACCTTCATATCACCGATGAAAGGGAACTGCGTAAGGATCAGACTTCAGAAGGTAAGGAGACAGCCTCGAAGAACGAGCGTAAATCAATTTCACCATACGCTACAAATCTTGGTTCAATCAGCAGTCGAGTGATCCAAAGCGAAGTATCACGTTTACGACAAATGCAAAGTAAGCGTAAAAGCGACGTGCCTAGCGAAATTTGGTTAGGCTAAACTTATTTTACAATAATTATTGAATTCGTGATTAAGTTAACCTTTCAAAAATATTCCTATTAAAAACGGCTTATTACCGCAGCCAAAAGCTACGTCCGGTTGTAGAAATTCAATTCGCAAATCATTCAGCTTTCAATCGATTCTTTCTTACGCCGTATCTTACAATTGAAACACCGGCGAGAATAATTAGAGCTGCTACCATTATGCGCAAATTTAAGCTCTCATCAAGAATAAGCCAGCCGAGGAATAGCGCAATAACCGGATTTATGTAAGTGTAAGTTGATACAAATGAAACCGGCAAATGTTTGATTGCATAAATGTAAGATGTGTATCCAAGAAATGAACCGACAAAAATTAAATATAAAAGTGCTAAAAAGCTGTCGGATTGAAAATGAAACTGGGGCAGTTCACCAATTGAAATTCCTATTATCGTTTGCAGAATTCCCGCAATCAACATCTGAACTCCAGCCGCCATTTGAGGTTTAACTTCTACGGTCATATATTTTGCGTAAACTGTTCCGGACGCCCAAGCCATTACTCCCATTAGTAAACTCACAATTCCCAGCCAATAAGAAGTTTCGAGCAATGTTTCGAGATCATGAGTTACAATTAATGATGCGCCGAGAAATCCTAAAATAATTCCCGCAATAATCCATTTATTTGGTTTGATCGAACTCGGCAAAAAAGATTCAATCCCTACAACCCAAAACGGAAGTGTGGTAATAAGTAAAGATGCCAATCCGCTAGGGACCCACTGCTCGCCAAAAACAACGAGTCCGTTACCGAACCCAAGCAGCAGAATACCGACAACCGCCAGATGCTTAATTTCCGATAACTTTGGGAATTTATATTTCCGCCATCGAAGGAAAGTAATAAAAATTGAGCCGGCAATAATCCATCTGAAACCGGCAAATAAAAGCGGCGGCAGATCCTGCACTCCAATTCTGATTGCAAGGTAAGTCGTTCCCCAAACAATGCAGATACTAACCCACGCTAAATATGCTTTTGTGTTTTGCTGCAAATTTTTATTCCATTTAACCGAATGCAAACATAAATAAAAATTGGGTATTGAATTGAAAAAAATCTCTTCGTTCCGTATTTTAAGATTAGAATGTGGGATTAGAGAATAAATATGAGTTGCGCGAACATGTTA
>JAENZU010000114.1 GCA_016841125.1 Melioribacter sp.
CAGACTTGGCACAGCAGAAATTGAGAGTGCACTTGTCAGTCACCATGCGGTAGCCGAAGCAGCAGCAATCGGGCTGCCTCACGAAGTAAAAGGAAATGCCATACATACTTACGTAATTCTTAAAGCAGGCTTTACTGCGTCGGAGGAACTCCGGGAGCAACTGATCAAACATGTTGGCCACGAGGTTGGTCCAATAGCAAAACCGCAAAGTGTTGAATTTGTTGACTCATTACCGAAAACGAGAAGCGGTAAAATAATGAGAAGAGTATTAAAAGCTAAAGCACTTGGCATTGATCCCGGCAACCTTTCTACACTCGAAGATTAATCCAATAAAAGAGGCTGTCTCAAATTTGTAATTCCGGGCTTGACCCGGAATCTGAGATTTCGATATTGATAGAAAATGAAATGCCGAATCAAGTTTACCCGCCGTCTTTTTGGCGGGTTCGGCATGACAGTTGTCAATTTATTAAGACAGGCTCTTCCTTTTTAAATTTCAACTAAAAAGAACAGCATATTTATGCGATTGAATCTTTAAAAAACCTGAATTATTATTTATGATGAATTGGAGTATATTTAATGAAATTGCATTTTATCGATCATATCAGTCTTTTACAGAAATTTCATTTAGAAATTGAAAATATATTTTTAATTAGGAACACGTAATAATTATTGCACGATTCTTTTCTTGGATATCTTGGTAAGATTATATAATTTTAAGTTTTTGATTCTTAAACTCATAATTCACTTTATATGAAATTATACTACAAACTATTGTTATTTACTCTACTATTTATCGTGGCGGGCTCAACTGTATCAGCTCAAGGAACAGGAAAATTAAGAGGATTTGTTACAGATAACGATAACGGCGAAGCCCTTGCTTACGGAAATGTTTTTATTGAGGAATTAAAAACCGGAGCATCAACAGATGAGAATGGTTATTATTTTATTAGCTCAATTCCGGCAAATAAAACTTATAGTGTTATCGTTTCCTATGTGGGCTACGTTTCTAAAACATTTGATGTTCTGGTTGCACCGAATAAAATTACTGAACTTAACATTCAGTTGGAGAGCAGCAGCGTTCAACTAGAAGCCGTAGAGAAGATCGGGGAGAAGGTAATTGAAAAAAACGCTACCGATATTGGTTTACAACGAATAGCAATCAGAGAACTTGAAGCTCTCCCTAAAGGGGTAGAAACGGATGTCTTCCGCTCGCTGCAATATATGCCGGGTGTTAAATCTACCGGTGATGTTACTGCACGCTATTATGTTAGAGGCGGGTCAAGTGACCAAAACCTTGTGTTGCTTAATGGAGCGACTATCTATAATCCGTTTCACGCACTTGGGATTTTCAGTGTAATCGATCCTGAAATTATTAATAATGTTGAGTTTTATAAAGGGGGTTTTCATGCTAAGTATGGCGATAGGCTTTCGTCCGTATTAAAGGTAATTACAAAAGACGGCAACAAGAAAAACTACGGTGTTACTGCATCATCGAGTTACATTACCGGAAAATTGCTCGTTGAAGGGCCCATACCTAATGGGTCATTTATTTTTTCCGGAAGGAAAAGTTACTCGAATCAAATATTAAAAAAATTCTTAAACGATAGAAACGCACCCTTTAATTTTTACGATGGATTTTTTAAGATCAATTATGCCAATCCCGATTTCATCCCAAATGCAAAATTTGAAGCCAGCGCTTTTTTAAGTAACGACTTGCTGGAAAATGAAGATCCATTTACAGAGGACTTCAAATGGTCCAACAATATATTTAGTTTTAAATGGTTCCAAATTTACGATTCACCTTTTCTCTCCGAGTTTGCAATACACATGAGTCAGTTTAAAGGGGAAATCCTCCCAAAGTATAGTGGATCACTGCAAAAGATAAATGAAGTTAATGATGTAACTATGAATTTCGACTTTACATACATTTTCGATTATAAAGACGAAGTGAATGCAGGCTTAGCAATCAAAACACTCAACACCAAATTGTTTCAAGAAAATCAAAATGGAAGTATTTCCGACCTTGATGAAAAAGCTGCTAACATAAGTATCTATGCGAAATATAATTTCCTTCAATATGAAAATTTCGGATTAGATTTCGGCACAAGGTTAAATGTTGCCGGGTTAAATAAAAACGGCGGTTTTACACCCGAGCCGAGACTGAGCGCCACTTACCGCCCTTTACCGATGATCGCTCTAAAAGCTGCATGGGGAATTTACCAGCAGGAAATGACGATTATCACTGATGAAAATGAGGTGATCTCATTATTTGAGCCATGGACAATAATTCCTGAATATTTGGAACCGTCAAAAGCAATTCACTACACGGCAGGCATTTCTTATTATCCTTCTGTCCCGCTCCGACTGGACGTAGAGGGTTACTATAAAATTATTCATAACTTTCCGAGCTTGAACGAAAATAAAAAGTTTACGGATGATCCGGATTTGGTTTCGGGCAGCGGCGAATCTTACGGTTTGGAGTTTATGACCCGCTACCAGGAATATCCGGTAAATGCCTCGGTATCTTACACATTAAGTTATGCTTATAAAGAAGTTGCTGACTGGGTTTATTATCCGAGGTACGACAGCCGCCACGCGGTTAATCTTTTTCTGGAATATAATTTTGGAGCCGGCTGGTCGGCAAGTGCTGTCTGGAGCTACAGTACAGGCCTGCCGTTTACCGAAATGATTGGATTTTATGATAAACAGCAACTGGGAAATTTATATACCGATCCTTTCGTTTATGATAACATTTCCCCTTACACCATTTTAGGTGATAAAAATATTGGTCGGCTGCCCGAATATCACCGGCTCGATTTAAGCTTGTCGAAAAAATTTGAATTTTCATTCATTAAAATTGATTTAGATTTTAGCATTATTAACGTTTACGATAGAGCTAATATTTTCTATTTCAAAAGAGATACGGCTGAACGTGTAAATATGTTGCCATTTTTACCAACAGCAACATTGAGGATACAGATATGAAAAGAATATTTGGAATAATTATTATTGCTTCAATTTTTTTCTCATGCGAAGAATCATTCAGTCCAAAAGGAGAGTTTGAACAAAAATATGTAATGAATTTTGTGATCAGGGGAGATTCGAGTCTGCAAATTGCTACACTCGCAAAAAATTATGACGTTGACGGTTTTGACCCATATGCTAATAGTGAAGACATAAACTTAAGTAAAGCTGAAATAAGAATTTGGTACAAAGATACTGTCTATTTTATGACCGATACAATTCTTCAGAGGACAGACAGCAGCCGTTATCCTTTTCCCGTAAAAGCATTTAAAGTTAGTAATTTTAAACCCGGATTTGATGAAAAAATTGAAGTTGAAGCTCTTCTGACAAACGGCAGAAGATTGTTCTCCGAAACAAAAATCGCAACTGAATTAAGATTCGGCTACGATTCCGCCAGTGCTAAAATACCTGCACTCGATGGAGTGCAATTGCGCATTCCCTGGACGAATACTCAAAGGAATCTAATTTATCATCCCAGATTGCGAATACTCTACTACAAAAGTTCAACGGGAAAAACAAAAATTTATTTCCACGAGGTTGCTCAAAATTATTTCAATATTAATGGAGTTGAAATACCAAACTATCCGCAGCCTTCGAAAAATTATGGCGTTACATTTCAGCAAAGTGCTATCGATAAAGCTATGCAGGAAATTTCCGAAGGTGATGACAATAAAGAAAATTATCTAATTATTAGTGCATGGTTTGAAGTTATTATTTACGATAAAAATTTAAGCGGATATTACACGGCAACTAACAAATCAGCCGGAGATCTTTCAATTAGATTAGACGAGTCGGATTTTTCCAATATAACCGGCGGTTTGGGTGTTTTTGGATCCTATATTAAAAAAGGTAAATCAATTATTTTTGATAACGCTTACATAAGAAGCTTCGGTTATAAACCAAGCTATTAATCAATTTTGAATATTTGTTTTGATAGGTTTTAATAATGAATAAACTATTTTTCTGGTGCTCTATTTTTCTTTTGTTGTTTTTATTCATCTCGTGCGAAAAGGATGTATCCACTAGTCCAAAAATTGAGGAACATTTTGATAATGGCTTCCTCATGATAGATTCTGATCCGCCGGGGGCTAAAATATTTTTAGATGGAAGAAATTCAGGGAAGTTTACCCCGGACAGCTTAACCTGGCTGCAAGATACATTACACACTGTTAAACTAAAACTCGAACTTTACAGAGACACTTCGTTTCAATTATCAACACCCATCGACAACAGAACGGTAAAATTTGTTGACTATAAGTTAAATCCTAAAATGCGGGGATCGATTCAGTGTCTTTCAAAACCGGCAAATGCTGAAATATTTTTGAATGATTCCGCTACTGGCATCTTAACTCCGGATACTCTCACGGGACTGATTCCCGGAAATTACAATATAACTTATAAACTTCCGGAGCATATGGATAAGTCGCAGGAATTTACTGTGCGCAGTAATGAAATTGCAGGTTATGAACTCGCACTTGAAGACACAACACTTTGGGTTGCTTATACAACTGAAAATTCTCCTTTAATAACTAATGACCTTGCCTGCATAAAAGTTGATTTTCATAATACGAAGTGGATCGGAACCCAACAGCATGGATTATTAAAGATTGAGGGGAATAATTGGACTTATTATAATACAACTAATTCTGCATTGCCTGCCAATGAGATTATATCTATTGCTTATGATGAGTTCAACGACGACATATGGGTTGGAACGGTTGGAGGGCTTGCTGTCATCGATGGTGATATCTGGACCGTTTATACCACCTTTAATTCTCCTCTCCCTAATGACAGGGTTACAACAGTTGAATTTGATTATAGACTGGGCAGAAAGTGGATTGGTACGCAAAATGGGTTGGTACGACTGGATGGTAACGAATGGATAATCTATAATACTTCTAATTCAGATTTATCGGGAGACTATATTACTGCTATTGATGTGAATGTGTTCGGAGAAATTTGGATTGGAACTTCTAAACGCGGTATTTCAAGATATTATGGTGTATTTAAAAAAATAACAAATTATTACTGGGTATGGCAGTTTGGTGATCCAGGAAGTACTGTTTCTTGTTTCGGCTCCGATACACTTGGCGGAAATACATACATAGGATTTTTACCTGAACGAAACGGACCCGGTCTGGGCGGGCTTGCTTCTTTTAACGGTTCATCTTTTTCCAATAAATTTCCCGGTCTCCCAACTAGAGAAATTTATGACATAGAAGTTGATAGAGATGGGTATAAGTGGGTTGCAACAAGTCAAGGAATTGTGAAATTTAAAATTTGGGGCGACCACCAAACATATAGAACTGAATATACACCAATGAAATCTAACTATATTACAAATGTTGGAATTGATCAAAACGGCATTGTTTGGTTCACTACAATCGGCGGGGGTTTAACAAAATATAAGGGAGATATTATTTCCAAATAGCATACTTAAAAGGAAATTTATTATCTGCTCAGTTTTATTATGGATTTACCAAGTAGATCCTTCAATTCTTCTTTAGTTTTATCAGCCTGCTTTAAAATCTCATCATACTTTGAAAATTCCAGCATTCTCACATTTTTAATATCTGTCTTAATCAAAATTTGAGGTTTTGAAGTTTTCAATTTTTCGTTCAAAATAGAATTCTGCATTATTTGAAAAGATGCGAATAACATTTCATATGCGCTTGGAATTTCAGATCCGTTTTGATTTCGTTTTGCCGAAACATCGACCGCAACTGTTATGTCGCATTTGTCTAAAATTATATCATAGGGGAGCGGGTTTACCATTCCTCCATCAACATAAAGCCTGTTCTTTATTTTAACCGGTTTAAATAACCCTGGAAGAGAATAACTTGCTCTAACTGCGGCGGGCAGATCTCCCTTGCAGAAAACTTTTTGCTCTTTTGACCAATAATCAGTAGCAATTACATTTAATGGAATTTTAAGTTCATCAAAGTGTGCAGCGCCAATTTTTTCTGAGAATAGTTTTAGAAATTTCTCTCCTTTCACAATTCCGCCGGAGTTTAATCCGGGGTCAAAGATATCTAGCATTTTAAAAAATTCAGACCATCTGTGAACTTCCCAGAATCGTGCGTCGGATTCGCCTAGAAGTTCTGCGGTTTCGGAAAGTATTTCTTTTGCACTTAATCCCGAGGCATATGCAGCACCGATTATAGCACCGATGCTCGTACCGGAAATAATGCTGGGTTTTATTCCCATTTCATCAAAAGCTTCTAAAATTTTTAATTGCGCTAATCCTCTTGCACCTCCGGCTCCCAGCGCCAGTCCTATCTTTATCACTGATTCTCCATATTTTTTGAGGTTTCCAAATTTGGACTAGCTTCATCTTTAGCAGCTGATTGTTTTTCCGATTGCTTCAATTTGTGTGTCAACCTATAAGTGTTGTATAGGAAAATGACAACCATTATATGAAACGAAATTATGCTTACCGCACTTATCCCTAAAAGAAAAATGTCTATTCCGAAATCAATCGAATTATTGTTATAAAGTTTCATTATTACAAAATAATCAACAATTATCCAGGTAAATGAAACAATTCCAATAATAATTGTTGAAACTCTGCTTTTCTTTAATTTTTCTAATATCTTTTCCATTTTTAATACGTCCTAATAATTGATTGATAAAGATAGTTAATATTACCCTAAATTGGAATTGTGATATATATCACTATTATTTCATTTAAGATTATTTAATTTACCGACCGGTAAGTAAAGAAAATGTGTGAGCATTTTTTTTTGGCTCGATCAACTACCTACCGGTAAGTATAATTTTTAGGAAAATGAATATTATGATTGACAAAAGTGTTTCGACAAATACAAAAAATAAAATATTTCTTACAGCAGCAAAGCTCTTTTCAAGCGATGGATTTTATAAAGTATCCGTAAGAGAAATCTGCAGCAATGCAGGAGTTACGAAACCAGTTCTCTACTATTATTTCAAAGATAAAGAATCACTTTTATATGAACTGGTTGAAGAAACTCATAGACTGGCGGCAATAGTCCAAAAAAAATATATAAGTGAGGATAAAGAGTTTTTGCAGAACCTGAGGGGGATAGGGGAAGTTTACAAAGATTTTATGAAATCGTATCCCGATTTTGCTCGCTTTTCCGCATTCGTAAATATTATGTCTGCTCCTCAAAGAGTTAAAGATTTCAAATACGAACACGCGAAAAGAGAGTTTGAAAAACTATCCATATTTTTTAAGAAGGGGCAAAATTTAGGAATATTGCCTGAGACTTTAGAACCGGATCTGTTAGTTAGAAATTTTATTGGAACAATACTCATTTATATATCGGAAGATATTCTAACAAATTATGATTTTGACACATTCGAAAAAAATGTTGATAATTTTTTAGAATTCTGGATTAACAAATTTACAATTAGTAATTAGGAGAAAGGTTAATGCACCTTTGTGTAAAATTAACTAAAAAATTCATTCTTATTATTTTACTTGTAGCTGCTTCAAATATTATGGGGCAGCAGAAAAACATTGTTTACTTATCGTGGAATGATGTGGTTGACATTTCCATTCAAGATAATTTGAATCTGAGATCAAAGAGATTGGATTACGATATTCAAAATCTTGAAGTTTGGAAATCGATTTCAAACTTTCTTCCAACCTTCGGTTACACGGGATTAGCAACGCGTAATTTAGAACTGCCTGTATTTGTATTTCAGGGGCAGAAGTTTGTGGTTGGTACAAACTATACTTTTCAGCATTCTCTTAATTTAACCCTGCCGCTTTTCACCGGCGGCAGCAGGTGGTTTAATTTAAGTGCACAAAAGAGTATTTATAAGTCACTCTCTGAAGAATTAGCTGGGACCGAAGAAGAGACAGTATTAAACGCTCTGCAGGCGTATTTCGGAATCATACTTTCAGATGAACTGTTTGAAACCGCCAAAGAAGCTGTTGATGTTGCCGATAAAAATTTAAAACAGGTAGAAAATTTTTATAATGCCGGTACAGCAACCGAACTGGATCTTCAACGTGCAAAGGCTCAATACTCATCAACTTTACCGCAGCTTGAATCTGCTTTGTCCGGAAAACTGCTGGCTAAACAAAGACTAAAAAGTTTTTTAAATATTGCAATGAATGATTCTCTTGTTATTTTGGATTCTCTGGATACACGTCAATTTTTAAATGATCTGAAAGTTGATAATCTAAATGATCTGAAAAAACTTTCGGTTGAAAACCGTAAAGATTTAAGGTCGCTTCATTACCAATTTGAAGCAGTTGCAGAGGGAGAAAATTTGGTGCTATCAAGGTTTGCGCCATCTATTGCACTCAGCGCTAGCGTAGATCATCAGGCGCCTCTCGATAATTCCAAAGTTAGATGGGACGATTATATTAGAGCTAAATCATTAACACTTTCGGTTAATTGGCCCATCTTTGAAGGAGGGCGGAAAGTTCTCGACTATCAAATTGCAAAGATCAAAACAGATCAAATGAATTTGTTAATTGATCAAGCGCAAAGTCAGGCTAGTTTAGATGTAGAGCAAAATTACTATTCATACAATGAAGCA